>JBHJOU010000671.1:0-2443 GCA_050329355.1 Rivularia sp. (in: cyanobacteria) | reverse complement strand
TTCAATCATCCTAATAACTTCCTCGCTTGCTAACTTTTGGTGTGGGGAGAACAAAAACTAAAAATATCCTTTCTTAAGTTTTTTGATTCATGCAATACCCAGCTCTTCAGCCTAGAATCCGGCAATATACACCTTTAAAGCATCTCTCTCTAGTGAGAAAAGTTGCTTCAACTGCCTCCAGCGTTAGATAGAAGTTTTTTACAATCACCTACTACTTGTAATTTTTATAATTAATTCAACAAGCAATAATTGCAACTTTAAAGCCGTTTAAAAAGCCGTCAAAGGATAATACAGCTGATTTCCGTTTCATTTCTACTTCGCCTATCGCCACTCTATTAATTCCCATGCCTAAGCAACTGTAAAGTCATGCTTTCTTAACAAATTTGGTTCACAAAAGCCTTCTCACCATCTAATGGGATATTTCTCTGTGTAAATAAATGTAAAGTATTTATTCCTTTAGGTAGAGACAGGTTCTGTTACTAATCGTTACATTGGAGACAACAAACAAATTCAACCGCAATCAAAAAATAATCACAAATCACAAATAAAAATTATGGCAACTCCAACACAAACCGATTTACCACCAGTAGCACCAGCATATAACGGTAAAGACCGCAATGCTTTTCTTTTTGGCTTTAATCCCCAAGCAGAATTATGGAATGGACGTTTAGCAATGATTGGTTTCCTTGCTTACTTACTTTGGGATTTAGCTGGTTATAGCGTAGTCCGCGACGTACTCCACATTGTTGGATATTAAACTACTTAGACTAAGTGTAAAAAACTAATTAAAGTATAGCTTTGCACTTTGAAAATAAATCGCAATATTTCATTTTGTAGCCCAAAGTGAAATATTGCGATTTAATTATTTTGTAGTTAAATGATAAATATTAAAAATATATAAAATAAACCGGGTTTGTCATCTTGATAAGCCCGGTTATTAGTATAAAGATTTGGCGATTAAATATTGCTTTAAATCAGTGAATAGTCTTAGCGTTGATGCAGTGCGGTGAGCGCGTGTACTTTATGACATACAGTAAACAGTTATCGCTACGTACAAGTTTATGAAGGGGGAATTAAATTCAGGAATTTAACTAACTGATAACTGTTAAATGTAATACATCAACTGGATTGGTAAATGTTGCCGTCGTAACTCACACAAATCAGCTAAGGAATGCTCTTGCAAAACTTGAAATAGTGCCTGAAGCCCATCTTGCCACACGCCTTGAATTACCTTACCATCTACCGTTTCAGAAGTAGGATTTATACTAGGCAAAAGTGCCTCTTGCCCTTCGATACAACTGAGTGCATCCAAAACAGTAATTTTACGAGGTTCCCGCGCCAAAACATATCCGCCCTTAACGCCCCGCGTACTTTTAATTAATCCACCGCGTCTGAGTGTGGCTAACAATTGTTCTAAATATCTTTTTGGTATATTTTGAGCATCTGCTATCTGTTGAATTTGCAGAGGTTGACCACTTTCATAAGAACTTGCCAGTTCTAAAAGGGCTAGAAGCGCGTATTCTAATTTACTTGACAGTTCCATAGGCACAATTCTGTAAATTCACCAGGAATTTTTGACTTGATAACACCCAGTTGCCACTTAGAAATACCATACTTTGTGGTGACTGGTTGATTTTAGCTTAAAAACGAATATCGATGACCGATCGAGTTACAAATAACCCCAAAAAACCAATTGGTTATAGAATCAACATATTATCTACCAAGAAAATGTAGATTGTCCCTTGATATTTTACCCACTTCTGTGTAATCTGACCATAGTTAAAAAATACGAAAATTGCATCTAGTAGCCGTAGATTGAGAAGGAGAAACAAAGAATGAGCTTATGGCAGCGTTCCCAAAGGTTATTAGAATTTATAAATCAACACAAAGGCTTTAGATCAAATTCGTTGAAAAGCTTCCTATCTTTATCTTTAGTGGCAACAGTCTTAAGCTTGGCGATCGCTGCTTGTAGTGGTAACGGCAACTCCCAAATCACACCAGGTGCGAACCTAGTATCTGCCAATAAAAAAGATGCCGCAATTACTATAGCTTCCTTTGTTGTCACCAGAGCGGCTTATGATGAAATAATTCCCAAGTTTAGGGAACAGTGGAAACAAGAACATAATCAAAATGTTGCCGTTAGAACCAGCTACGGTGCTTCGGGTAGTCAAGCTCGTGGTGTAATTGATGGTTTACCAGCTGATATCGTTCACTTAGCATTAGCACTGGATACTCAAAGGATTGAAAAAGCCGGATTAATTCAACCAGGTTGGGAACAAGAAGTAGCCAACAACGGTATTGTTACTAGTTCTGTTGCAGCCCTCGTAACACGAGAAGGAAATCCCAAAGGCATTAATAATTGGGCAGATTTAACTAAAAACGGAGTATCTTTTATTACTGCTGACCCCAAAACCTCTGGAGTAGCTCGATGGAATTTATTAGC
>JBHJOU010000982.1:0-2698 GCA_050329355.1 Rivularia sp. (in: cyanobacteria) | reverse complement strand
ATCTATTTGCAAGATTACGTACTCAGTTGTACGGTAGTGATTGTCAGGTTTTTACATCTGATATGAAAATAAGAATTGAACCAATAAATGCTTTTTATTATCCAGAAGTATCAGTTGTTAGTGATTCTGAAGATAGAGAATTATATTTCAAAACTCGTCCTTGTTTGATTGCAGAAGTTATTTCACCAATTACAGAACGTATAGATCGTAACGAAAAGTTATTTAATTACCGTCAATTACCAAGTTTACAAGAATATATTTTAGTTCATCAATCAGAGATGAAAGTAGAACTTTATCGAAAAATTTATCAAAATAACTGGTTGATGCAAATTTTTACTCAAGATAATATTTTACAATTACAATCGGTTGATGTTGAGATTACAATGGCAGAAATTTATGAAGACGTAGAATTTGGGCAAGATAATTAATAACTAAGCAATGAAAAAACTTTTAATTACTGGTGCAAGCGGGTTTCTGGGATGGCATTTATGTCAATTAGCCAACATAGAATGGGATGTCTATGGAACATATTTTTCTCATAACTTAGAAATTCCGGGGATTAAACTTGTAAAAGTTGATTTAACTAATTTTGCGGAAGTTAAAAGAGTATTTCAAGAAATACAGCCAGCAGCAGTTATCCATACTGCTGCACAATCTCAACCGAATTATTGTCAAATTCATCCCGAAGAATCCTTGTTAATTAACGTTACAGTATCCTTGAATATTGCGGGGTTATGTGCAGATAATTCAATTCCTTACGTATTCACTTCAACAGATTTAGTATTTGATGGTTTGAAGGGTTTTTATCAGGAAACAGACAGGATAAATCCGGTAAATATTTACGGCGAACACAAAGTTATGGCGGAAATGGGGATATTAGAACGTTATCCTCAAGCTGCAATTTGTCGAATGCCTTTAATGTTTGGGAATGCAACTCCTACAGCTTCTAGTTTTTTACAATCATTTATGAAAATGCTTCAAGAAGGAAAAGAATTAAAGTTGTTTGTAGATGAATTCCGTACTCCGGTAAATGGTAAAACGGCGGCTAAAGGATTATTATTAGCGGTAGAGAAAGTTCACGGAATTATTCATTTAGGAGGAAAAGAAAGAGTTTCACGTTATGATTTTGGTCGCTTATTAGTAGAAACATTTGAAATTTCCGCAGCCAAAATTAAAGCTAGTAAACAACAAGATGTTAAAATGGCAGCACCCAGACCACAGGATGTTTCTTTAGACAGTTCCAAAGCTTTTAAATTGGGTTATGCACCGTTAAGTTTACAAGAACAGTTATTAGAGGTTAAAGGTTAGAGGTTAGAGGTTAAAGGTTAAAGGTTAAAGGTTAAAGGTTAGAGGTTAGAGGTTAAAGGTTAAAGGTTAAAGGTTAACTGTCAACTGTCATTCTCAAAATCCAACTGCACTTTATCTCCGCGAAATCGGGTTACGCCGTATTCGATTATATCTCCTGCTTGGTTGAGGTTTACGGATTCTACTAATAAGATTGGTTGGTTAAGAGCTACTTGCAGCAATCTCGCATCTTGCGGCTGAATTAAACGGGCGGAAACGCTGGTACTGCGGCGGATATGGTCGCAATTGTATAATTGCTGCATTAATTTGGATATTGATTTTATTTCTTGCAATAATTCAATGTTTTTTGGCGCTAACAAGTCTGGAAATAACTTGAGGGGAAAATAACTTGTAGCAACAACAATTGGATCGGAGTCTGCAAAACCAAGACGTTCTATCAACGCTACTGGTTCACCTTGGTTTATTTGTAAATTTTCTGCTAATGACGTATCCGCATTTACTTCTATAGTGCGTATTAGTTCGTAGTTGCCTTGACGACCTTGAGCTTTTAATGCTTGGTTGTAGCGTACTCGTTTACCGATGGGGTAACGAATTGTCTTCTCTGCTACAAACATACCCCGTCCTCGATCAACTCTTAACAATCCTTCAAGTTTTAATAAAGCAACTGCTTGTCTGATAGTATGGCGATTTACGGCAAATTGTTGAGAAAATTGAGCTTCTGAAGGCAATTTTTCGCCTTTTTTATAGATTCCCTCATTAATACTTTCTCTGATTTGGGCAGCTATCTGAATATATATGGGCAAGGTTTCGCGCTTCATAATTTAGTCATAAATTAGTCATAAATTCTTGTTGTCAAATTGCCGTAATTAAGTTAACATATCTGTGATTGTCTAGATGTCTAGACAAGTGACCGATATTAAAAATACATATTACATTAGGGTGTTTAAGTAGATTTTGTAATTCATAATCAGTTTTGGTTAAATTTTTGTATTTTCGTGATGTCTGTTAATTAAAAACAAGTCTAATTAAGATTAGTTTTTTTGATTTTCAACAGTTGCGATATATGAAATTTAAACAAACTAATTAAGTAAATTAAATTACAAATCATTTGCAGTAGGTTTATTTTTTTTGTTTTGTTTCTAGTTCTCCTATTTTTGATATCCGGCAATAAGAGTTGATGTTTTGGTTTCTGAACTATTAAATCCTGATTAAATCATTAATTATAGGGATTTGATACATATTTTTCTAATTTATGGTATCCCAAACACAAAGAAAAGCCTGTATGGCGACTTTAGCAAAAGCTGAGTTGACGCAACTCGAGGAGTTAGTTGAGCAGTTAGGCTTGTTACCGGAATATAGCTTTTTGCGATCGCCAGAAATTGGTAGCGCAATG
>JBHJOU010000572.1:0-2802 GCA_050329355.1 Rivularia sp. (in: cyanobacteria) | reverse complement strand
AGGAGTTAATTTCCCCCCATCCCGAAAGTCCCCTTGTCTCCCCATCCCCTTGTCCCCCCATCTAATTCAGGCTTTTTGCACTTTCCGCCAAACGGTAAAAGCTAAAAGTATACAAATTGTGAAAATAGTACTAAAAATTACTACAGGAGACATCCCTCGTATGGACATTCCGAAGCAGTTAAAAACTAAAGTTATCGACCAAAGGATAAGCGCTGCATGGCGTTGAGATAAACCCCAAGCTAACAAACGATGGTGTAAATGGTCTTTTCCAGGAGTGCTGAGGGGGTTTTTCCCAGCTGCCAAACGCCGCACAAAAACTTGAGTAGTATCCAGTACTGGCAGTAGAAGAAACACTACTGGAGGTAAGATAGATAACACTGTAGTTATTTGTAATTCACCCAGAATACTGGTTGCTGCCAATACATAACCGAAGAAATAGGCTCCGGCATCACCCATAATAATTTTTGAGGGATGGAAATTATGACGCAAAAAGCCCAATGCGGAACCACCCAAAGCTGCCAGAACTAAAATAGCCGCCGCACGGTTGGGAAATTGAGCCGAAACTGCTAGCAAACTCATCGCGGTGATAAAGCTAACTCCTCCGGCTAAACCGTCCATACCGTCCATTAAGTTGATAGCATTAGTAATTCCTACTACCCACAGCACCGTCAATAATGTTGACAGCGTAGAATCGATGGGAGTGCCAAAAGTTATGTCGAATCCAATTTTGTTAGCAACTAGTAACAATGCGGTTAAAATTTGTACCAATAATCGGAAAAAGGGAGGTAAGCCAAATTGGTCATCAATAAAACCAACTAAAACCAGTATTGAGCCGCCCAATAATACCGTTAAAACCTGTGCTAAGACATTTTGTAATTCAATTGGTCGTAATAAACTAGCAAGGGTAACAGCGGCGATTACTCCTGCGTAAATTGCTAATCCTCCCGCATTCGGTAAAGGTTCTTTGTTCAAACGCCTTGCATTTGGCTGATCTGCCCAACCTACACGCAAAGCAAATTTACGAATTTTCGGAATTAAACTCCAGGTGACAACCAAAGCTAATAAAAACGTAAACACTACTGCTAACCAGCCGGAGCCGCTTGGTTCAGCAATACCGAGAGACTTAAGGAAATTGTATATATTCATCTCCCGATTCCTTGATTACTACCAGTATCGATCATGAGTATCAACTGTATATTAATCATTTTTGTTCCAAATATCTGTAATCTGAAAGGCTTGTTTAGTTAGCACTCTTGAGCAGTGAGTGCTAAATTGTAAAATGATAATGCTTGTGAGTTAAAAAATGGCGAAAATCGTTTCCTTTAATGAAGAGTCACGTCGGTCATTGGAAAGGGGAATTAACGCCCTTGCTGATGCCGTCAAAATTACCTTGGGACCAAAAGGTCGTAACGTTCTTTTAGAAAAGAAATTTGGTGCGCCTCAAATTGTAAACGATGGTATCACCGTTGCCAAAGAAATTGAATTATCCGATCCTTCAGAGAACGCTGGAGCAAAATTAATCCAGGAAGTAGCTGAAAAAACCAAAGAAATCGCCGGAGATGGTACTACTACCGCGACTGTTTTGGCTCAGGCGATGATTCGGGGTGGTTTGAAAAACGTTGCTGCTGGTTCTAATCCCATGAGCCTGAAGCGCGGTATCGACAAAACCATCGAAGCCCTGGTACAGGAAATCACCAAGTTTGCTAAACCAGTCGAAGGAAGTGCGATCGCGCAAGTTGCCACCGTATCTGCTGGTAACGATGAAGAAGTCGGTAGCATGATTTCTGAAGCCATGGAGAAAGTTACCAAAGATGGTGTAATTACCGTTGAGGAATCTAAATCTCTATCTACCGAATTGGAAGTTGTGGAAGGGATGCAAATTGACAGGGGATACACTTCTCCCTATTTCATCACCAACAACGACCGGATGACTGTAGAATTTGAAAATGCCCGCATCTTGATTACTGATAAAAAAATCAGCAATATTCAAGATTTAGTGCCGGTTTTGGAAAAAGTTGCTCGTAGCGGTCAACCTTTGCTAATTATCGCTGAAGATGTTGAAGGTGAAGCTTTAGCAACTTTAGTGGTTAATAAAGCCAGAGGTGTCTTGACAGTTTGCGCTATCAAAGCCCCCGGTTTTGGCGAACGTCGCAAAGCGATGTTACAAGACATTGCGATTCTGACTGGTGGACAAATGATTTCCGAAGAAATCGGTTTAAGCTTAGATACCGCAACTTTGGAAATGTTAGGAACCGCTCGCAAAATCGAAATTGACAAAGAAAACACCATCATTGTTGCTGCTGGAGATTTGAAAGCTGATGTCGAAAAGCGGATTGGTCAAATTCGCAAACAATTAGCAGAAACCGATTCCGAATACGATAAAGAAAAATTACAAGAGCGTATCGCCAAACTAGCAGGTGGGATTGCTGTAATCAAAGTTGGTGCGGCAACCGAAACCGAACTCAAAGACAGGAAATTACGGATTGAAGATGCATTAAATGCAACTAAAGCAGCCGTAGAAGAAGGTATCGTTCCCGGTGGTGGTACTACCTTGATTCACCTAATTAAAAAAATAGCCGAAATCAAAAAGAGTCTTGGCGAAGAAGAAAGAATTGGTGCCGATATAGTCGCGCTAGCCCTAGAAGCGCCATTACGTCAAATCGCAGAGAATGCTGGTGTCGAAGGTTCAGTGATTGTTTCCAGAGTTAAGGAGAGCGAACTTAACATTGGTTACAATGCAGCTACCGGCGAGTTTGAAGATTTAATTGCTGCGGGAATTATTGATCCTGCCAAAGTTGTACG
>JBHJOU010000049.1:0-2027 GCA_050329355.1 Rivularia sp. (in: cyanobacteria) | reverse complement strand
AGTAAATTTTGTATTGGTAAATAAATAATTTTGGCTAACTGATAACTGATAACTGATAACTGATAACTGATAACTGATAACTGATAACTGATAACTGTCAACTGTATAAAAAACCCGGCTTTTTGAAAAAAACCGGGCTTCTATAAACTCAACAATTAAGCAGTAGCAACAGTTGCCGGTTTATACAAAAGTTCCCGTGTTTCTACCATTGCTTCTACCAAATTATCCATCTCTTCTTTAGTATGAAGCGCATTGGCAGTAATTCTTAAACGGGGTTTGGCAATAAACCAAATCGCAGATACCCAAATACCGTGGTGTTCCATCAAGTGACGAGTGAATTGTTTCGGATTTAGTTCCGGTGGCATTAGTACGGGTATAACATTAGTTTCACCGATTGCGGCAAAATCATGCTCGATTAATCGCGATCGCAAGTAACGGGTATTCGCTTGCAGAGTCTCAACTAATTCGGGGTTTTGCTGAACCTGACGAATACTTTCTAATGCTGCTGCTGCTGTTGCTGGAGGAAGGGATATTGTACCGATAGAAGTCGGGGAAACATCGAGCAAGTCAATCATTTCTGGCATATGACTGCTGATTGCTGCACCTGCCGAAGCTGCAAATTTAGAGAAAGTAGTCATAATTAACGGTACCATTCCCCTGTCAAGTACCTGCTGAGGGGTAATACCAAAATGGTCGTATATACCGCCACCTTTGGCACCAATTGCACCACTAGCATGAGCTTCATCCATGACGATGATGCTACCAGGATAGTTTTCTAAAACGTCCAGCATCTCTGGTAATGGGGCAATATCGCCATCCATGGAAAACACCGCGTCGGAAACTACTAGGATGCGATCGTTAGGCTGAGCGTAGCGTCGTAATTTCCGAGCCAAGTCACTGACATCACAATGGCGGTAAGCTTTTACACGGACATTGGGGCTATGACTAAACATCTTCCCGGAACGATTGCTAGCATTAGTAACCGCAGAAACTATGCAACCGTGATTGAGAACATCAGTCAAAATCAAAGTTTCTCTAGTATTCCGAAAGCCGGGAAGATTAATCGCTAAATGACAAAAGCCATCTATTAATGCTTGCATTGCCATCCAAGCATTAAGGAATAGATGAGTATGAGGTAAATGTTTAAAAGCGGAAATTTCTTGCTCTAATTGACGATGCAAGTCAATTCTACCGCTTAATACGGAACAAGAACTATTAGAAGTACCGTACTGCACAATAGCATCAATCGCCGCTTGTTTGACTTGTTCCGACTGAGTTAAGCCCAATACATCATTTGTGCAAAATGTCAAAAGTTTATATCGCTGACCATTGGTAGGATTTTCAACTTCGACTAAATTCCCATGTTTGTGATGACAAATGAATTTATCCGGGTAGAGACCACTTTGATAAAGTCCCTGCATATACTCTTCTACAACTTCCACAATAGCTCCTCTCACCTAAAATTTAACAATTGGTTTTTAATATATGTTTGCGGTTGAAAATTACGTTCCTCGTTCTGCACCAATCTGTTATATCAGATAGTCAAAACTAACTAACTAAGTAGAGCTTAAATTTGACTTGACGACCGTAGATGAAGATGCGTAGTTCTCATTATTGCCATTGGATAGTTTTTTAGATTGTTGCATAAATTTTTCATATTGACCGACAATTATCCTTTGTAAAGCGATGATTGCTGGATTAATTTCTACATAACGTCTTTGGGGGTTAGCTAAATAAGTACGTTGTTCGCTTTCAATCATCTCTACATCTTGATCGAGAAAACTTTTCAAGACGAACCACCAAATTATTTTTGCTATGGGTTTTTGTAAAGGTTTAACAAACCATTGGGGAAGACGAATTTTGATAAATAGTAAGGAAAAAGATTTTGTCAATTGTGTCCCTACTGGTTGACGCATTAAATAAATAGAAGAAACTCCTTCTAAAGAACTATGGTAATGAGGATATTTATATCTAATTGTGACAGTACGAGTTGTAACTTCGTTCCCAGTATCGCTAAATCCGAAAAA
>JBHJOU010000353.1:0-2074 GCA_050329355.1 Rivularia sp. (in: cyanobacteria) | reverse complement strand
TAGGGTTGGATACAGTTCGGTAATTTCTACCCATAACTAGACAAAACTAGCGGAACGTCCATATAATTAACTTAGTCAAGAAAAGGAGTTAATTATATGGAAAACAAAGAAGTGACTATTTCAATAGGTGATGCAGCCAAAGAGCTTGGTGTCTCAGTGAAAACCGTTCGTAGATGGGCTGATGCTGGAAAGTTACGCTTTGAGCGCAGTCCATCAGGACATAGAAGATTTTTTCTTGCAGATATTAAACGGATAACACCAAGAGACTTTAACAGACTAGAAGACCGTATAACGATTAACTACGCTCGTGTTTCTAGCCACGACCAAAAAGACGATTTAACTAGACAAGTGCAAGTTTTAGAAGCTTTTAGTAGTAGTAATGGTTGGCAGTTTGAAACGATTCAAGACTTAGGCTCTGGGCTTAACTACAACAAAAAAGGACTTCAAAAACTGCTTAAACGTATCATGCAAGGTGACATCGGAAGATTAGTCATTACTCATAAAGATAGATTACTTAGGTTCGGCTCAGAGATTGTTTTTGCTATGTGTGAAGAGTTTGAGACTGAAGTTGTAATTATCAATAAATCCGTTGAAGAGACGACGTTTGAGCAAGAACTTGTCACAGACATGATTGAGTTAATTACAGTATTTTCAGCAGGTTTATATGGTTCTCGCAGTCGCAAAAACAAAAAACTTCTAGACAATGTGACCAAAGCTGTACAAGAATCTGCCTAAATATATTAACATTGGGCAGATATGGGGATATATTATCAAAGTCAGCAAAACATTGTGAGGTCGAAACAATGCTACTCTCTCTCAAAACAGCGCTAATCCCAAATAAAAAACAAGTAACAGCTTTTCGCAAAGCTTCTGGTGTAGCTAGACACGCCTATAACTGGGCTAATGCTCAAATCAAGGATGTTCTAGCCAACAAAATCGAAGGTGAAAAACTTAAAGTTCCAACAGCGATAGATTTACACAAAAAGTTAGTTGCTGAGATTAAGTCAGAAAATCCTTGGTACTATGAAGTTAATAAAAACGTCCCACAAAAAGCTTTGGCTGATTTACGTCAGGCTTGGGATAGATGTTTTAAAAAGACTTCAAAACAACCACGTTTTAAAAAGAAAGGTCAACGCGATTCTTTCTACTTGGAATCAGGGACTAAAGCGAAACCGATGATTAAAAATGATGGTAAAAAAATTAAACTACCATCTATTGGCTGGGTGAGATTAGCTGAACCTCTACCAGTTACAGCAGTTCATAATTGCGTTATTTCAAGACAAGCGGACAGATGGTTTATCGCTGTTAAATATGAGGTTGAACAACCGTGGATTGCTAGTAATAGACCGACTATTGGCGTTGATATTGGAATCAAAGAATTAGCTGTTTGTAGCAATGGTAAAGTGTTTTCTAATCCTAAAGCATATCGACGTATGAGCAAGCGCATGAAGCGTTTACAGCGAAGTGTCAGTAGAAAAACTAAAGGCTCTAAGAATCGCAGCAAAGCAGTTAAAAAACTTGCTAAATTACACGCTAAAGTGTCAAATATCCGCAAAGATTCAATTCATAAATTGACTCACTATCTTGCTAAAAACCACAGCATTATAAAGATAGAGGATTTACACGTTAAAGCGTTTCTAAAAAATCATAAATTAGCTGGTGCAATTGCTGACTGTGGTATGTATGAGTTTAAAAGGCAGTTAGAATACAAAAGTGAAAAATTTCAAAGTCAATTAATTTTAGTTGACAGATTCTTTCCAAGTTCTCAGATTTGTTCTAACTGCGGAAATCATCGTCATAAAATGCCATTAAAAAATCGCGTTTATGTCTGTCCTGATTGCGGTCATACGGAAGACAGAGATTTAAATGCAGCTAAGAATATAGACCGATGGTTTGTGGATATTTTTATCCCTGAACGGTCAGAAACGGTAAGCTCTACCGAGATTGCCTGCGGAGCGGAAAAACCTCTTAGAAGCCATTCTAAGACCGCAGTAAAACAGGAAGTTAGCATCAAAACTACAAACGTCGAGTTAAGTCTAGATTTAGGTAGTTTTGGGTAAGTTTAACAGAGCGG
>JBHJOU010000174.1:0-10313 GCA_050329355.1 Rivularia sp. (in: cyanobacteria) | reverse complement strand
TTGTAAAGAATGATATGCCCTAAATTAGAAGCACCAACTTCATATACTTCTGGGTAAGTTAACACCCAGCGTATCGTCGCCGTATCCCAAGGTTTGTGTTTTGCTAAAAGCTCATTACCTAGGTAACGGGATGGTTTTGCAATATCGGACGTGATTAATTTATCTACTGTAACAGCCACTATGCTATTTTCTAGCTACTTTTAAGTAATTACAGCTACTCATTTCTAAGATTAGCATTGATTTGTAATTGAGAGACTACTAAAACCAGATTGCTTTGTGATTCAAATTTTCCCAAACGCTCCTGAATCTTTTTCAAGCCAGCCAAAACAGAATTTTGCTTGGAGAAATAACTAGTTAAGGCTTGATTTAGTTATATAACTACTTCCGAAAGCAATACTCCCTATCTCAACGAAATGTTAAATTAAATGTTGCCATAAATACTTATACTTACTTATTAAAAATTGTTCCTGCATCAAATATTTCAAACACTCTATCTAATTGAGTCAGTTGAAAGAGAATTCTGTGAGCAGGGGAAACAGAGCAAAAGCAAAGACGTTGTTGTAATTGCTTCGCTTTCTTGACTCCAGAGACTAATGCCATTAAACCCGCACTGTCTATTAAATCAACTTTTTCTAGGTCTAACAATACAATTGTATTACCAAATTGTTTCAGTGCCGCATCCAATTCTTGCTCAAGTTTTAGGGCATTTACGGCATTTAAAGACTCTTGGGGTCGAATAATTGTAATTTTAGGATTATTAAGTATCGCTTGCATAATTAGATCCCATTTAAATATTCTTTCTTAAGGATATAGATGTATTCGACCATAATCTTTTTTTGAGCGCATCGACCATTCGTATTAGCTTTCTTTGTAGAATCTTTATTGCCCTACTACTTCTGTTTAAAGATTGTCATAATACTCAAGGCAATCGTAGCTAAATATACTTTTTTATAATTAAAGTTCAAAAATAATCTATATAACCAGCATGACTGCTTGCTGGGCTAGGTCAAAAAATATCTGTAAATTTTAGCTATTAAGCATTGGGGCTAGTTTTCCCAAGGGCTAATTAAACATAAAGAATCCTTATTTTTTCCTTAATGATTGGCTTGTATCTTCTGGAGATGACAAGTAACTTGTCTATTATATCTATGATCCGAATCACTTCTTAGGTAGTGTTTGGATCACGTTTTATACTTAAAAACATCTGGGATAATTGGTATTAAATACATAACGGTTGCTGACTATGAGAACTAAGTACGCTATTCGTCAATTAGTTGAGAGAGCTTTGTTTATTAAGAAATTAACTCCTGAAATCGAAAATGAAATCAATTCCGAACTGACTCAAATGGGTTACATTTCTGACGTTGATTATGAAGCATTAGAGCTTTTAATGGCAGAAATGGATGCTGGTAGAGTTCAGCTCGTTCCCAGTCTTTAATACTATTATGATTAATATCGAACATTAAAGCTCAGACTAAGCTATTTTTATTCAAGCTGATTATACAAAATACTGCATAGTATTATGAATGGCGCGGGTATAGAAGAGTTTACCATCGCGATAATTTTTATTGAGATAATAATTAACATCTGGTATTGAGTACTAACGCGCTTGTCACAAATCGGATTTTTAAGTATAAATACTTGTAATCCAATTACAACTCTTGTCAAAACCCGACTTCTAAAGTAAACTTCCTTTAATCCAAATTAATCTGATATTTGATTTTGATTCCCTTGCCAAAATTGCTCAATAAACTCATAAAGCTGTTGCGATCGCGTTCGAGATAATTCAGGTTTTGGTTCTTTTGCGATAATTTGACTGTATAGCCCAATGACTTGGGTATCTAAAGCTGGTTGAAACAAATTTATTGGCCACAGCAAATCTGAACTAGAACGCAAATCGGTTACTTGTGGTGGTTCGTACTCCTGGGTAACAATCAATAAAGGACGCACCCAACACAAATCACGTTCGATCACTACTTGAATCATCTCTGTATATAACCTGCGATCGCCATATTCGAGAAAAACTATTTGTCCAACTTGAAAATTTGCTTTGATCTCCATAAGAAATGCGGTTTTGAAGCAATTCAGTAAAAAGTGCTCACATATATACAAAGCTTACTGTTTGGGCAGTTTAGTTTGAGTAATCATAAACTAAGCCGGAGCCAACAGGATATGGTAACATAAAACCTGACCTTATTGTAGCGAGTGAGTAAGTCGGAGAATTAATCGACCGGAGAAAACTTTTGAGCGATCGCACTATGGTAATTAGTGCTATAAAATATTATAAAGAATCAACTCAGAACGCAAAGTTGAGAAAACAGGTCTATTGTAGTAAACAAAAGATGATCTTAACATAATAACCGTGTCAGTCGAAATATTACAGAAGCCCTCAACAACCCGTAAACACGCCCCTCGGTATCGTGTTTTGCTCCATAATGATGACTACAATACTATGGAGTATGTGGTGCAGACACTAATTACCACAGTGCCGAGTCTCAGCCAACCCCAGGCTGTAAGTATTATGATGGAAGCCCATACAAATGGATTCGGTTTAGTTATTACCTGCGCTCAAGAACACGCCGAATTTTATTGCGAAACTCTAAAAAATCATGGGTTAAGCAGTACAATCGAACCAGAAGATTAAAATTAACGAAACTGTTCATATCAAGTTGCCGTCCGTGTTCAAACCATGGTAAGGAGACAATATCTAAAGTATATTTTGTGTTGTCTAATCTTTACCGATATAAATTACTTGGTATGAAAATTAACTTAGTTAGTTTAGCTCAGCGCCCTGCCCCCATTAGGTTGGGCTGCTTTGTTTTATTTTTGCTGTTACCTTGGTTGCCTTATGCAGCAGCAATATATATCCTAATCAAGGATGAAAATACTCGGACTATTTTAACAATGGGTATTTTGGCGGTTGAGTTTTTATTTTTACTACCTTGGTGGAGTAAATACATCCATCAGCAATCCCAAACATTTCGTCATTATGGTTTAGAGTTGACTCGGCTTTGGTTCGTCGAGTTGCTGCGTGGTGTAGCAATTGGACTGATAAGTATTTTAATTTTATACGGTTTACAAGGAATATTCGGTTGGTTAATTTGGCAGCAACCGAGTTTTTCGATGGTGCAATTAGTTTTGGAAGGATTAATTAGTGCTTTGGGTATAGCTTTTGCTGAAGAATTATTTTTTCGGGGGTTTATATACGATGAATTGCAGCGAGATTACGATGCAAAAACAGTAATTTGGGCTGTTGCGATAATTTTTGCCCTATTGCATTTTATCAAACCATTACCAGAAATTATTCGTACATCGCCGCAATTTTTGGGATTATTATTATTAGGTTTGGCTTGCGTCTGGGCTAAACGTAGTTGTAGAGGACGTTTGAGTTTACCCATCGGAATTCATGGGGGTTTAGTTTGGGGTGTTTATATTATCGAAGTCGGAAAAATGATAAAATATACTGGCACGGTTCCTCAATGGGTTACTGGCATCGATAATAATCCTTTAGTTGGAATAATGGGATTATTAGGTTTAATATTATTAGCGTTGTGGACTCGCCAAAAACAGTTAAAACTATTGAAGATTCCTGTAGAAAATAAGTCGGGCTTTTAAAATAAATATCCATAAAACAGCGTGAGTTCGATGTTGATTGCTTCGATTGCGGCTTGAAGATTTTTAGTGGGGTTAGAAGTCGGGGTTTTAAGATAAATCTGGGTTGTAACAGACAATCATCATAAAAACCCAACTTCTGTGCTAATCATCGAATTCACGTTAAAACAAAACAACCGTGATCAAAACCCAACTTCTGTGCGAACGAACTATTGACTCAAAGGTAAACTGATCAAACCCCATTTTTCACCAACTTTAACCCATGCTTGTCCTAATTTCGGATCGGCTGGACTTTTTTGGTATGACAATAAATCACCTGCATGGTCAAATTGCGGCGAAATTATTATATTACCACTTTGATCGATATAGCCCCATTTATTTTCAATACTTACTTTCGCTAAACCTTGGGAAAATATACCCGCATCGTCAAATTGTGGCTTGATCACAATTTTACCGTTCTTATTTATATAACCATACTTGCCATCTATCCATACTGATGCAAGTCCGTCAGAAAAACTGCTAGCTTCTAAAAAAGATGGTTTGATCTGAAATTTCCCTGCGTTATTTATATATCCCCACTGGTTATTGTTACTTGCTAATGCCAATCCTTCAGAAAAATTCCATGCTTGTTCAAATTGAGGCTGGATAATTAATTTTCCTTGAGGATTAATGTAACCCCACTTTTGATCAATTTTAATTGCTGCCATATCTTCACTGAAAGAACCAGCATCGTTAAATTGGGGCTTAATGACAAATTTTCCAGTTTTATCAATATAGCCCCATTTGTCGCCCACTTTCACAGGTGCTAGAGCTACCTTGTCAGCAACCTTGCTTTGCTTATCTATTACAAAAGACATTGCATTATCAAATTGGGGCTTGATTACAAAGTTACCAGTTTTGTTGATGTAACCAAATTTATTCCCTAACTTTACCAGTGCTAATCCTTGAGAAAAATCTTTCGCTATATCAAATTCTGTTTTAATGGCTAAAAGACCTTTTTTATTGATATAACCCCATTTACCGCTGATATTCACCCATGCTAACCCTTCGGAAAACTCTCCAGCACCGTCAAAAACTGCTGGGATAATAACTTTACCAGTGCGATCGACATATCCTTCACGGTAGCCAATGTATACTGGAGCTAGACCTTCGGAAAATTCACTTACAGATGTAAATTGTGGCTGAATTATAAAAGTAAAATTGTGATTTTTACTACTTTTTAAACTGTTGGATAATGAATTTTTAACCTTAGAAAATGCTGGTGATACAGATATTAAGCAAGGTAGAGTTACCGCTAAAGCAGAAATTACTACTAATCGGTTGCGAGCTACTGCAAAAGTCGCCTTTGGTGATACAACCATAAAATTATTTCAATTATGTCAATTGTTTCAAATTTCTCTAGATTTTAATACTGGTATTCGCCAGTCATCTAAAGGTTCATAAATTTTTCTGTTTTCAAAAAAAATTACTCAACCTGTTTCGATAACGTCTAATTTTGCTTAAATGTTCCTGTATAAGTAATATCAAGCTTAGTCTGTGGATGTGTGGCGATCGCACTATCAAAGCTTGGCATTAAAAATGCTAAATTCCTAGTTTATTTCGCAACTTTTTCCAGTATGGTTCCGATTAAACAAGCATTCTCAAAATTTGTACCACTTAAATTTGCACCGTCTAATTCTGCACAAAGTAAATTTGCACCACTTAAATTTGCTCCGGAAAGATTCGCTTTACGTAAATCGGCTTCCTCTAAGTTGGCTTTGTTAAATAACGCCCCCTGTAAATCTGCACGACTTAAATCTGCACCTTTAAGGTTAGCACCCGTAAGATTAGCACCCCTTAAATCGGCACCGCGTAAGTCAACACCTTGTAAGTTAACGTTAATTAAATTACTACCGCTTAAAAAAGCGCCTGCAAAAGAAACTTCACTAAGTCTAGCACCCATGAAGTTAGCGCCGCGTAAATTGCTACCTCGTAAATCGGCACCAGTTAAATCTGCTTGCATCAAATTGGCTCCCATCAAGTTTGCTCGCAAATCTGCTTGTTGGAGATTTGCGCCCATTAGATTTGCTCCTTCCAAATAAGCGCCCTCAAATTTGGAATCAGCAAAATTTGTCCCAACAAGGGAAGCACCAGCAAAATTTACTCGACTTAAATCAGTTTGGGATAAATCTTCGTCTTCTAAATTAACTCCAGCTAACTGCTTCAATTCACCCGACTTAATAGCTTCAATATTCATATATTTATATCTTTTTTAGTACCAGTAATAGTTAATATATTTTAAATATATAGGAATCCTACTTGAAAATTGAAAAAACTCAGTACACCTTAATCTTCTAGAATTATCAAAGCCTCTTGGCTCCCGACACAAATAATTTTAAAAATCAAACCGGATTCCTATATTTAAATAAAAAACAATTAGACGCAAAGAGACATAACTAAAAGTTGCTCTTTACCTTTGTGAATGTAATTATGATCTATCAAAACTACCGTAAGTGGTTATTTCACTAAATTTGCTTGTCTCTTCTTGTTTATTGTCAAGCAACCACATTCCAGCGCTCAACTTCGGTGTAATTACGGGCAATTCCATCCCTTGGTGCAAACCCATGACTAATAAACTCAAAGTTTCGAATAATTTAGGATCAAAACGATGGGATTGCTGTTGTCTGCACTCTTCTAAAGCTTGAGTAAGGATTTCTTCCTTGGTTAATCCGGAAGAAAATTTGTGATTGACTCGACATTGAAAGTCTGCGACTAAAGCTAAAATTCTTGATTCTAAAGGAATTTCGTCTCCTGCTAAGGCTGCTGGTTCTCCAGTACCATCCCACCACTCGGATTGATGGGTAATAATTTGTGCTACAGCCCGTAGTCTAGGCATAGTACGTAAAACTTGTGTCCCCGCTACCAAAGGACAAGTTAAAGGGCAACTAGGAGCATCTTCTTGGTAGCGTGTGGATGTTCCGGGAGTTAAAACACTTTGAGCGGTTTGCAAAGGATGTATGCGATGTAGAAAGCCTGCAAGCCGCAATCTTTTCATCTGCCATGCAGGCAAATCCAAAAGCTGCCCCATGGTTTCTGATAAAGCGACAACTTCTGTTGCAGCCATTGGGTTAGTAATGTCAGCAGCATCAAGAAGTTCTGCCATCCGCAAAAATGCTTGAATTTCATTAGAAATCAAGTTTTTATCTAGAATTTGATAACGATTACCTGCGGGAACAGAAATATTTATCTGTCCCCTCTGTAAATAATCTACTACCCTAGAAACTACAGCCGCTAAATCTTCCGATGTGACAACTGCTGGTTTAATTGCTTGTTGATATTGGCGCAGCTTTTTCCCTAATTCAGGATTATAGCTTTCAATGTGCGCGATCGCTAATAGAGCAGTTTCTCGTACCAAATCTGGCTCAAATGTCCACAAACCGTAAAATTTCCGCTCTAAATCTGATGCTGGTTGTCCAGATGAACCATAATCAGCCTCCGATAGCTCTTGACAAATTACCATCGCTGTGTAGGTTGGCGATAGAATAATTAAATGCCATTCTTCAGCCACCGAATCATTTGAATCTATAGCAACCAAATCCACGTTAGATAGTTTGCTGGTGGGATGTTCCAGCCAAGCACTATCAGCGGCTGCCATGATGGCAATTTGTTGTGAATATTTGGCAATATCTTCGTAACGTTTCGCTTCTTCAAGGTACCATTTGCCTTGTTGAAAAGCTGTAATAACTAAAGGCTTACTATTATCATTTAAGATATGGTCTTCTAAAGCGTGGCAAAGAGCGACCAAAGTATTCTTATAATAAACGCCGTATCTAATCGGTTTTTTGCTATCTTGATGGGCTTCTTGTAGCCTTTGGAGTATTGAGCCTTCTAACATTTGATTTTATTAAAGTAATCGCCAGTGGATGGCGAGGATATTTTAATCCCCTATAGCTACAGCTATAGAGTAATTGGTTTAATATAGTAGGACGAAATAGAACGTCCTACTAGTTTTCTATGATACACCTACTAATTGTTTTGATTTTGTTTCAATTGGGGCAGAAAGTGCTTCTTCTAAGTCAGCACAACCAAGTTTTTGTTCCAAAATTTTCATGACTTCCCGTCCGAAATCATTGGGATTTTGTTTCATCGCTTGCAAGCAAACTTGACCAAAAAAGGAACCTAAGGGTTCGGGATTCCATAGTAGCTTTCTCGCATTCCACGGCGCTAACAACATGGGATTGTAACCTTGATTAAGAATACCTTCTTTAAAAGCGTATTCTTCTAAATGAGTATGGGGTTGCAATCCAATAAAGAATATTGCCGGTTCAACTTTATCTACTCCGAAAATTCGTTCTAATTCGCGATGGTAAGCGATGGTTTGACGGATAGTTTCGGGACGTTCGTCTATTACATTAAAAGAATAGTTGACGGAAACCAAATCATTGAAACCAGCTGCTTTTAAATCCCGGCAGTTTTCCAGAACTGTCCGCAAATTATAACCCATACGCATTTTTCGTACCAGTTCTTGAGAACCGCTGGTAATACCGATTTCAAAATAGTTCATGCCGGTTTTCACCATCAAATCGCACAGCTTGGGAGTCAGGTTATCGGCACGGATATAAGCAGCCCAATTGATATCCGTCATTCCGGAATCAACGATTTTCTCCAAAAGTTCCACAGCATCATCCATAAATTTCCGTGCTGGGATAAATTGAGCATCAGTAAACCAGAATTTACGAATACCTCGATCGTAAAGTTGTCGCATCTCCGCAACTACTTCCGCCGCCGGATTAATCCGTACCTGTTTTCCTTCCACAACCGTGTAAACACAGTAGCAGCAATTATGAGGACAACCACGTTTAGTTTGTACGCCGATATAAAAGTCTTCTTCTTGGAGATAATAGCTAAATTCCGACCAGATACTTTCAATATAGTCGTAATTACAGGCAGCTTTTTCCACGGGTGAGGGTTGTTCGTGAATCAATCGCTGACGGGGTTGAGTTTCTCCCACCACATAACAGCGTTCGTCTCGAAAATCCGTACCGCTCAAAAGTTTCTCTAATAAAGCTTCCCCTTCACCAACGGAAACAATAGAACCTTTGGGTAAGCTGCTGCTCAGCTGTTCGTAATAAACGCTAACTGCACCACCACCGATAACTACGCGAACATCTTGATTGTATTTAAGAGCGCGTTTTAATCCACGTTTAATTAGTGCTGAATTTCGCCAAAGTTCCGTATAAAAGCCCTTGAGCATTTGAAAACCGCCCAAAGCACCGTGTAACTTCACAAAGGGATTTTTAGCATAGAAAATTTCAAAAGAATATTGTAGGGGATTCCCACCTCTGCCACCGACTGGAGCAAAAATATGAATATCTCGCCAAGAATAAATCAATAGCGTCGGTTTAAATTCATCAATACAGGCATCCAGAGCCGATTTATAGTCTAAAGGTGGTACCGTTCCCAAATCAAGAATCCGCTGTTCGACATTCGCAAACACCTTGTGGACATGATCTGCGAGGTAAACTACCCCAATCGGAAAAATGGGATTACAAGGAAGACGAACGTAAAGAATTTTGTTTTCCATGATCAGTGTTTCAACTTCCATCTTGCTGTTTTCAAAGAAAAAAGAGAGTTAATACCCGCGTTAAAAATACGTATTTAAATAAATTGTCGCTTTATATTGCCAAAGTCGAACGGCGCAAAGCCCATTCATTTCATATACATACTATTATGAAAATTCACTTCACATAGCTTTACGATAACATCCACTTCCTTCTTTAAACCGATTTTTCCCTTAAAATGGCTCGCGAATCACTAACTTCCTTGCTCCTAACTACTTGTCCAAATCACTCCAAATAAAAATTACTGATTTTTTGTCTGAATATTAATGATAATTAGTTGCTCATAGAAGACTCGTCAATAAAATTTAATACTCAGTATGTTATTACTCTAAAATTCGTCAAATTGGATTAAATAATTCTATAAATTTGATAAAAATATTCTCGTGAATATCACATAATGTCTAATTGCAAAAAAGGCATAAATTTTTACAAAAATTTCATATCTCGAATATATCTTAAGGTAGAAATAGCATACAAATACCCAGTTGGTATTGAAGGTTACAGTAGGTGGGGATCGACCGTGCTAATTTTGCTAATGTAGGATAGAATTGTGGCGACAAGCTCGTCAGCAGTTATGGCTCAAATACTAGATCCGTTACCACCCAATCCACAGGGAAAATTTCTCTGCTGCTACGTTAATGCCACAAGTAAAATACAAGTGGCTCGCATCTCCAACATTTCTAATTGGTACTTTGAACGGGTTGTTTTTCCAGGACAAAGATTGGTTTTTGAAGCACCCCAATTAGCTCAATTAGAAATTCATACAGGCATGATGGCAAGTGCAATTTTATCGGATACTATTCCGTGCGATCGCCTTGTAATTGACGAAGCAAATAATTCTGATTTACAAGTAAATTCAGATAGTCCCAATACCAATAGTGATTCCATCGATAAAAATTCCTTTGTGTCCTCAATTAATTCAAAAATCGGAGATACAACAAAACCATTAACAATCGTTGGCTTGACATCTATATAATTAAAATTTTTTTCTCTATTTTTGGGTTGCTTTTATTCGCAACCCGTTTTTATTTAAGAATAGTTAGTTGATGGCGTTAGTTGTTGGTGGTTAGTTGATGGTTGTTAGTTGATGGTGGTTAGTTG
>JBHJOU010000962.1:0-5180 GCA_050329355.1 Rivularia sp. (in: cyanobacteria) | reverse complement strand
TGACGAAATAAGTCTGTGAGAAATGGTTTAATTTCTTCTAGAAAATTGATCTCTGGATTGAATGCTCGTGCTAATCCTTCTAAATTAGCGATAGTTTTGGCATACAATCCCATATTGCTAGGTAAGCGAATATTGTTGTTACGAGCAACTTGAAAAGTTTCGTAAACAACTTCGGAGAAATTAAGTTGAGCTAAACTCAGATTGAAATATTTTCGCAGCATCCGGTCATAATCATTTTCCAAACGCGACATATCTACCGGCTTAGATGAACCTGCTAACTGTAAAGTCAATTGAGCGCATCTTTGAGCATCCAAATCGACGATCGCAAGCAACATTTCGATTAATATTTGCTGAGTACGCGGGTCAAGTCTTCCCACCATTCCGCAGTCGAGGAGAGCTACACGACCATCTTTGAGATAAAATATATTGCCAGGATGGGGGTCTGCATGAAAGAATCCATCAACATATAATTGCTGAGAAAACGCTGCAAATAACAGGCTGGTGACTCTTTTACGTTCTGCTGCCGCACTCACCCCATTATTCTCATTGCCTATAGTTGCCGATAATATGGGCGCACCATCAAGCCATTCCATCACCATTAATTTTGGTGTAGTTAATTCCCAATAAATTTGAGCAACCACTATTTCTTTGGGATCAAACCATTTACTTTGGGATAAATTGCGCCGTAATTGGTCTGTAAAACCAGCTTCTCGCGTAAAGTCTAATTCCGCTTTTAATGCGGTACAAAATTCATCGGCGATCGCCTTAATATCATTAACTTGTCCAAATTCTGTACGAGCGACTAATTCCGCAATACCTTGAATTAAAGCAATATCTTGATCAACAGTCAGGTCAATTCCGGGACGTTGTACCTTAATTGCAACTTCGTGACCATTGACAAGAGTCGCTTTATGTGTTTGAGCAATTGAACCCGCAGCTACAGGTACAGGATTAATTGTGGCAAAGCTTTCTTCTAGGGGATTTTTCAACTGCTTGCGAATCAATACTTCTACATCTGCCCAAGGTACGGGTGGTACATTATCTTGTAGAGTTGAAAGTTCTTCAATGTAGGATGCATTGAGCAAATCTGGACGGGTAGAAAGTAATTGACCGAGTTTAATATAAACCGGACCCAAATCTACCAAAATATTTTTTAAAACCGCAGGAGTAGGTAACTGGGGTTCATCGGCTTTACCAACGGTAATCAGCCGTCGCATATAATCCCAGCCATTGCGGAACAAAACTTCAATAATTTCTCTTTGACGAGGAACGGTTTGAGTTAGAAACATTTTTAATAATTAATCAGAATTGGTAATTGGTAATGGGTAATTGGTAATTGGTAATTGGTAATGGGTAATTGGTAATTGGTAATGGTTATGAGTTGAAAATTTTAATTGTTCCCCGAACCCCATTCCCCCCGAACCTCTCCTTCTCCCGATTGAATAGTTATACTAGAAAAATAGCTTCAATGCTTCTGTCAAGGGTTTGAGGTTTTAACTTTGTATATATATTTTTTTGGTATTGAATCTTTTCGCCATAAATATAAACAAACATTCACAATTATTATCATTGATTACAGACTGATATTTATCACTATATTTTGACTTTATTGTTTATTTTGTGAAATTTGGGCGATTGGGTATGATGGATTTTTTGATATTTCCTCGCCCCCAATGCCCCGGTTAATAATTACTAGGCTATAGTTACTTTAAAGTAATTCGGTAAATCGGGAATCAGATTCTAGGGTCTTGAGTACCTGCTTAATTTCTTGGGTGCGTTCTTTTTTAACAATTAAAGTGACATTCTTGTCACGGACGACAACTACATCCTCAAGCCCAATGGTAACAATTACATCATCTTCATTGCTAGCATAGAAAATAGCTCCTTTAGTATCTAATCCTACATGAGTAGCTAATTCTACATTTGGCTCTGTTTCTTTTTTAAGCAGCCTTTCAATGGCATTCCAATCTCCTAAATCGTCCCAGCCAAATTCGACTGGCAAGACATAGGCTAAATTGGTTTTTTCCATTAAGGCATAATCTACGCTCAATTTGGGCAATTGAGGATAAATATCGGGACCATGTTTTTCGATGGGTTCGATAATTTCTGGAGCATGAGCATACAGTTCTTTAATGGCAACACCGGCTCGGAAAATAAACATTCCGCTATTCCAACTAAATCGTCCCGTTTGTAAAAAAGTTTCCGCTGTTTCGCGGTTAGGCTTTTCAGTAAAGCGGTTAACGTGATAGGCTGGCAAGTTGTTAAAGCTACCAAATTTTTCACCTTGCTCTATGTATCCGTAACCTGTTGATGGAAATGTTGGTTTGATCCCCAAAGTTACAATCGCTGGATTTTGTGCCGCTAACTCCGCTGCTGCACTTAATGTACGTGCAAAAGCTTCTTGGTCTGCAATCCAATGGTCTGCTGGGAAAAAACCGATAATAGCGTCTTCACCGTAACGTTTTTGAATTTCCAAACTTGCCCAGGCGATCGCCGCTGCTGTATCTCTTCCTTGTGGCTCTACAAGCAAGTTGGCACTTGGCAATTCGGGTAATTGTTCTTTCACACCTTCTGCTATGAGACTAGAGGTTACTACCCATAAAGAATCCCAACCATCAGTTAACGGTAATAAACGGTCAGCAGTGGCTTGCATTAAGCTACGTGAGGTACCATCAAGATTTAAAAATTGCTTCGGTCGGATTCGTCGAGAAAGGGGCCAAAAACGTTCGCCTTTACCACCTGCAAGAATTACTGGAAACAAACGATTAGTCATGTTGTCTTACTTACTCTATTTACAACACTTCAAGTGTACAGTGGGCTTTTAAAGTGGCAATATTTTTCAGTGAACAGTTATCTATTGATATGCTACCTATCCGTTCTCCCACCATACACCGTTGTTGAGGACTGATAACTGATAACTGGTAACTGATAACTGATAACTGATATTGGTTAGTGGGGAGTTAATTGTGGTTAAACAAATAGAAAGCTGGGACAATCAAGAAATTTACGATCGCGAGCAAAGTTTACAAAACCAAGCTCCTATTGATGATCTGCAAATTCAGGTTGAGCCTGCATCCGGAAAAAAAACAAGTTCTATTCCTAGTCAGCTTTATTATCGACTGGGTTTAACAATGCCCAGATGGCTGTTTTGGATTCTCACAGTTGTAATGGGGGTTACTTTATCGGGATTACTGGTATCAAGTTTGGCACTTTGGACTCCGTTATGGAGTGGAGTAGATAAAACTGAAGATGAGTTGGGATGGTCTACACTCGATGCTGAAGACGCACCATTAACAGGTGATTTATGGAGCAATATTTCCCAATACCAACTCAAAAAACCGATGAATATTTTGGTTTTGGGAGTTGAACCCGTTCCCGGTACGGTTGAAGGTTCGCCGGAAAGTTTCGCAGGAAATAGCGATACCATGTTGTTGGTGAGAGTTAATCCTGAAGATAAAACCATTCGGGTACTTTCAATCCCCAAAGGTACGATGATATCAATTCCAGAAAGGGGTTTAAACAAGGTATCCCAAGCAAATGCTTCTGATGGCCCAGTTTTAGCCGCACGGGTGGTAAGTCGTAGTTTGAGTAATGCACCGATTCATCGCTATATTCGTATTTCTACGGATGGTCTCAGACAATTAGTTGACCAGTTGGGAGGAGTCGAAGTATTTGTACCTAAACCGATGCAGTACGAAGATTCCGCTCAAAAACTATCGATTAATTTGGTTAGTGGTTGGCAAACTCTCGATGGAGAAAAAGCAGAACAATATGTCCGCTTTCGAGAACAAAATAGCGGGGATTTAGAAAGAGTCCAGCGACAGCAAACTATGTTACTCGCTTTACGGGAACGTCTTTGGAGTCCCAAAGTATTACCTCGATTACCACAGTTAACTCGGTTAACGCGAAAGTATTTTGACACTAACTTGAAGCTTGAAGAAATGATGGCATTAGTCAACTTCACTTTAAAAGTCGAGCAAAACGATTTTCAAATGACTTTGTTACCAGGAATATTCAGTCGCTTAAGTGCAGATCCAGATAGTTACTGGCTGGATTTAAACGGACAAGCCGACTTGCTTGCCAATTACGCTGGAGTCAACCTAGCTAGTCTCAAGCAAACTAACAAGCCAATAACCAGCTTAAAAATTGCCGTTCAAAATACTGGCAATCGCCTTGAACAAACTCAAAAAGTCATGGAAATTCTCAAAAAACAGGGCTTTACAAATGTTTATGCAGTACCCAACTGGGCGGACGAACGAGCAAAATCTGAAATTATAGTACAAAAAGGTAATAAACAAGCAGCATCCGAATTACAGCAAATTTTAAACATCAACCATATTGATATATCCGCCACCGGCGATATACAATCTGACCTAACAATTCGTATTGGGAAAGATTGGAAGTAGCGAACGGAGTTAGGAGTTTTGAGTGAGGAGTTAGGAGTTAAAAATAATTTAGCGTTGCTGAATCCAAGGGCGGAATTTTAAATAATGTAGAGACGTGATACAATGCCCTATGACGCTATCGCGTCACGCTTTGCTAACACGTCTCCCAAGGTTTTCAAAATCACGCAAAATTATTTTCATACATCTTTTGAGCAACGCCAATAATTTCTCTACTCCCGAACAAACTACTCCCTAAATTTAAAAGTTTAAAAATTTAAAAATTTAAAAATTTAAAATTATGAAAAAAATTCTTTTACGTTTATTGGGTTTAGTTTTCGTTTTGTGTTTAGCGTGGTTATGGGTATTACTTGATGCTCATCCTGCTTTCGCGCAAATAAACACAATTAATTACAGCAGTACAAATTTAGAAAACCGTGATTTCTCCAATAAAGATTTAGTAGGAGTCAATTTTATTGCTGCTGAAATGCGAGAGACAAATTTTCAAGGTGCCAATTTAACAAACGCGATGTTTACCAAAGGGAATTTACTTAGAGCCAATTTAGAAGGTGCGAATTTAAAAGGAGCCTTGGTAGACCAAGTAACAATGGATAATGCTAACTTGAGAAATGCTAACTTTACAGAAGCAACCATGAGCCGCAGTCGCTTTTTTGACGCGGATATTACTGGTGCCGATTTTACCGATGCCATTATTGACCGTTATCAAGTCAAATTGATGTGCGATCGCGCTTCGGGAGTAAATCCAGTTACCGGGGTTTCTACACGAGAAAGTTTGGG
>JBHJOU010000040.1:0-6073 GCA_050329355.1 Rivularia sp. (in: cyanobacteria) | reverse complement strand
GGCTTTTGTAAGGATGTATTTAATCAGCTACCAATGGAATTTGCTGTGGAAGCTGATAAACTCTTGAGTTTGAAGTTGGAAGGAAGTGTTGGATAAATTTTCTTGGTTATCAATTTTAGGTTTTAAATTTTGGATTTTGGATTGAAGTTGGGAATTTCTTCGTGATTCTTTGAAATTATGTTCGCTAGTTGCTTGGAACAATCTAAAATCTAAGAAGTTGGGAATTTCTTCATGATTATGCGGGATTTTTAAAATCCTCTTAGATTAAATCAGCTTAGAAGCTCATTCAAGAGTTGCGTGCATCAATCTAAAATCCAAAATCTAAAATCCAAAATTATTGAAAGCGCTACTACGTACCTGAAGAAATATAGAGTAGAAAAATGATTGTTGAAAATAGTAAAGTTGTGCTGTCAGTAAAAGATTTGACGGCTAATGTTGATGGAATTGAGATTCTCAAAGGTGTAAATCTTGAAGTGCGTGCTGGGGAAATTCATGCGATTATGGGACCAAATGGTTCTGGAAAAAGTACATTTTCTAAAGTTTTAGCGGGACATCCTAGTTATGAAGTGACTGGTGGTGAAGTGATTTTTCAAGGACAAAATCTTTTGCAAATGGAACCCGAAGAACGTGCGAGAAATGGTATATTTTTAGCATTTCAATATCCTTTAGAAATACCTGGTGTGAGTAATTTAGATTTTTTAAGAGTTGCTTACAATTCTCGACGTAAGGCACAGGGTTTAGAAGAGATAGACGCTTTTGATTTTGATGATGTGGTAGAAGAAAAGTTGGAAGTGGTAAAAATGGATTCGGCTTTTCTCAGTCGTAGTTTAAATGAAGGGTTTTCCGGTGGTGAAAAAAAGCGGAATGAAATTTTACAAATGGCTCTTTTACAACCGGATTTAGCCATTTTGGATGAAACCGATTCTGGTTTAGATATTGATGCGCTCAAAATCGTCGCCAATGGCGTAAATCAGTTGACTACTCCGGAAAACGCGACAATTATGATTACCCATTATCAACGGTTGCTTAATTATATTGTCCCAGATTACGTTCATGTCATGGCAAAAGGGCAGATTATTAAATCTGGTGGCAAAGAGTTAGCTTTAGAGTTGGAAGCTGAAGGTTATGACTCAATTTTAGAAGAAGCTGGTGTTGAGGTGGGTGTGTAATGAATATACAAGTTTCTCCTAGTGCAATTCCCAACTCTACACAAACAAGTTTATCCAATGGACATTTAAATAAAGATGTTTATTTGAATGGATTGTTAGATAAAGTTAGCGTGATTAAAACTCAAGGATGGCTGCAAGAATTAAAAGATAATGCTGCTAATTGGGTGCTTCATTCCACATTACCAACAAAGAAAGATGAAGAATGGCGATTTACCGATTTATCCCCATTACGTCAATTGGATTTTAATCTAGAGACAAATAATTCTATATCCCCAGATTTTGCTGATTTTACAGCAATTAGTGATACTCGTTTGGTATTTGTCAATGGTGTATTTGTCAAAGAATTATCAGCGATCGCCAATTTACCAGATGGAGTTGTAGTCAGCAATTTATCTGGTTTATCTAATTTGGATGGTGAACTAGTTAAGGAATATTTAGCACAATCCGAAGGTGCGAAAGAAGTATTTACAGCTTTAAACACAGCAGGAATTAACGACGTAGCAATAGTTTGGCTATCTCGGAACGTTATAGTAGAAACACCGATACATTTAGTATTTATTACTGCTGGAGAACAAATAATTTCTCAACCACGTTGTTTGGTAGTAGCGAAAAGTGGTTCTGAAGTAACCTTTGTAGAAGAGTTTATTAATGGAAGTACTGGGGAAGAAGAAGATAAACAAGTTTATCTAAATAACGTCGTTACAGAAATTTGGATAGATGAAAACGCAGGTGTAAATCATACCAGAATTGTAAACGATAGTGTAGAAGCTTTTCACATCGGCAAAACAGCCGTTACTCAAGCTCGTAACAGTCGCTATACCTGTAATGCAATAACTTTAGGTGGAAAACTATCGCGACACAATTTAGAAATATTACAAACTGGCGAACAAACCGAAACCACTCTTAACGGTTTGACAATCATTTCTGGTAATCAATTAGCGGATACTCACAGCGCCCTTGCTCTGAATCATCCTTACAGTAACAGCAAACAGTTACAGAAAAATATCATAGGGGATAAAGCTCATGGGATATTCAACGGTAAAATCTTCGTTCCCAAACCTGCACAATTAACAGACGCATCCCAATTAAATCGTAACTTGCTACTATCTCCTCAAGCACGAGTAGACACCAAACCACAATTAGAAATCACCGCCGATAATGTAAAATGCGCTCATGGAGCTACAGTAAGTCAATTAGAAGATGATGAAATTTTCTACTTACAAAGTCGGGGAATCAATGAAAATAACGCTCGTCACCTATTAATTAACGCTTTTGCAGCCGAAATAATTAACCGAATACCTGTTCCTTCCCTGCGTCAAAACTTAACTCACACAGTCAATCGATTTTAGATTTTAAATTTTGGATTTTAGATTGAAGAAATAATAGTTACTAATCTAATAGTACTTGTTTTTTCTGTCTCTATTGTTTGCGGTTGTTTGAAATCAGTAATCTTTGAGAATGATAGAAGTAATATTTATTTGGCAACTAACATTCAATCTTTAATCCAAAACTATAAATCCAAAATCCAAAATCCAAAATCCAAAATAGTATGGCTTTCACCCAAGAAAAAACTCTTGCAGATCGAGTCCGCCAAGACTTCCCAATATTACACCAAGAAGTTAACGGTAAACCTTTAATTTACTTAGATAACGCTGCAACATCTCAAAAACCTTTATTCGTACTTGATACTATTCGCGAGTACTACGAAAAATACAATTCTAACGTACATCGCGGCGCACATCACCTCAGCGCCAAAGCTACCGATGCATACGAAGCAGCACGAGATAAAGTTGCTCAATTCATCAACGCCAAATCTCGCGAAGAAATCGTTTTTACCCGTGGTGCTACCGAAGCGATAAATTTGGTTGCTTACAGTTGGGGAATGAATAACTTACAACCGGAGGATGAAATAATTCTTTCGGTAATGGAACATCATAGCAATATCATACCGTGGCAATTAGTAGCCCAAAAAACTGGTGCTGTATTGAAATACGTCGAACTAACACCAGAAGAAACTTTTGATTTAGAACAGTTTAAAAAACTGCTTTCCCATAAAACAAAATTGGTGTCAATAGTTCACGTTTCTAACACCTTGGGTTGTATAAATCCGGTAGCAGAAATTTGTAAATTAGCTCATGAAAACAAGGCAAAAGTATTAATTGATGCTTGTCAAAGTGTACCTCATATGCCCGTTGACCTACAACAAATTGACTGCGATTGGTTAGTAGCTTCCGGACATAAAATGTGCGCTCCTACAGGTATAGGCTTCTTGTATGGAAAAATAGAAACCTTGCAAGCAATGCCGCCATTTATGGGTGGTGGAGAAATGATTGCTGATGTATTTTTAGACCATTCCACCTACGCAGAATTACCCCATAAATTTGAAGCCGGTACTCCCGCAATTGGTGAAGCCATAGCTTTAGGTGCAGCAGTGGATTATCTTAATAATATAGGTATGGATAAAATCTATGCTTATGAATCAGAATTAACTGGTTATTTATTTGAACAATTAGAAAAAATACCACAACTGAGAATTTATGGTCCCAAACCCGATGAAAAAGGTTATGGAAGGGCTGCATTAGCTGCATTTACCGTCTCGGAAGTTCATCCCAACGACTTATCCACCTTATTAGATAACGAAGGTGTAGCGATTCGTTCTGGACACCATTGTACCCAACCACTGCATCGGATTTTAAACGCTCCCGGTACAGCAAGAGCTAGTTTATCTTTTTACAATACTCGTGAAGAAATCGATACTTTTATTCAGGCTTTCAAAGAAACTTTAGATTTCTTTAGCAGTATGATTGGTTAAATTGATGGTAAGTTACTGCTAATAACTTGTACAATTAATACGTCAGTAATATTTGATATTGAGAGGTCAAATATGAAAAACGTTATTTCCTTGGGGTTGTTAACCTTATCCATAGGCTTAATTCCCATCATTTATGATCAGAAAGTGCTGGGAAAATCGGAATTAATTGTCCAGCCAAATAATCCTGAAAGTGTTAAGGTATCTCCAGATTTTGGTTACATTCAAACCAGAAATGGACGAATTGCCATTAACACAGATAAAACTTATTCTATCTATAATCAAGATGGTAAAGTTGTCGCAGAAAACATTAGTTTAGAAGAATTGCAAGCCAAACATCCGGAATTACACCAGATTATCAAAGACTCAGTAGCTAAAGAAACTTTGATGATGGATGCGGGTATTGGTATCGGTAGATAAATAGCCCCAAAAATATTTTTGCTCGATGATTTGTGTCAATTATCAAAGGTGATTAATCTTGGTAATTGGCATTATTTATTTCAATTAAAATCTAAATATATTGCAGGAGCGAATTGTGTGTCATACAGCGACTTTACCTTATCTAAAGTCAGAAAAGCCTTTGAGCTAACTATCTCTGATACAATCGATATATTTGCTTTCGTACCTGAAATCGAAACCCCAATATTACTTACAGAAACTTTAGCAGAAAATCTTCCATTAGCATTAGCCAGCAATACAGAAAAATCTCGTTCTGAAATGATTATTTCACCAATTTTAATTGCGGTGAGAAAATTTTTAAAAAATCAAATAAGTTTATTTTCCGGTGTTGATTTTACAGTTGATTCCAGTCAAGGTTTAAACGGTAATTGCGACTTTATTATCAGTCGTTCGCCAGAATTACTAATTTTAAATGCTCCTGTAATTACGATTGTAGAAGCTAAAAAAGAAAATATAAATGCAGGTTTAGGTCAATGTGTTGCAGAAATGCTTGCAGCTAAAATATTTAACGAAAAAGAAGGAAATAATATTCCGATTATTTATGGAACCGTTACCACTGGAACTAATTGGAAGTTTTTAAAACTTATTGAAAATATAGTAGAAATTGATCTAAACGAATATTATATTAATAATGTAAGTAAGATATTTGGAATTTTGTGTCATATTTCTGAATAATAGATTATCGGAAGCTAACAATGGTTGTAACTAATACCCTCGCAGAACAGCGAACAGTACTACATAACATTAGCTGGGAAACATTTGAAACCTTGCTAAAAGAAACTGGTGAACATAGAGCTTCGCAATTTGCTTATGACGGCAGTACCTTAGAAATTATGACTCCGCTTTTTGAACACGAAAATCCCAAATGTAATTTTCATAATCTGATTATTGTATTAGCTGAAGAACTGAATATAGAAATTAAAAGTGCTGGTTCAACAACTTTGAAAAGAAAAATTGTGAGAAAAGGAATCGAACCAGATAACTGTTATTATATTCAAAATGAATTAGCCGTTAGAGGAAGAGAAACACTCGATTTAACTAGTTCTCCAGCACCCGATTTAGCAATTGAAATTGATATTACCAGTAGCTCAGTTGATAAATTGGATATTTACTCGGCTTTAGGTGTAAATGAATTGTGGAAATATGACGGTAAAAATTTAGAATTCTATCATTTGCTTGAGCATGAATATGTGGAATGTGAATTTAGTATTGCTTTTCCTTTACTGTCGGTAAAAGATATTAGTAAATTTATCGAACAAACTAAAATTATGGGAGAAATTGCTTTACTAAAGTTATTCCGAAGTTATGTGAAAGAGAAGATAGGATAATTATAAATGGGAATCGAAGCATATTTTAAACAAATATCTCCTTATTTATTACACAAATTTCTAAAATATCCTGATTTTGGTGAACTATATCATAACGCTCAGTATTTATCCGACTCACTTTTTTGGCAACAATTTAATCTTGATTTAGATGATGCTGGAGATGCTGAATGGTTTAATGAGTCAATTAATTATGTACCAGAAACGTTAGAAAAATTAAGACTTGAAAAACCAGATTATTTTCAACAACTTGAATCAGATATTCCCTTAATAATTGCAGAAGGGAAAAAATATCTAGAATTTAATATCGA
>JBHJOU010000516.1:0-6492 GCA_050329355.1 Rivularia sp. (in: cyanobacteria) | reverse complement strand
CAGCACCAAAAGTCATTGCTGCTGCACACCTGGTTAAGTCTGGAGATACCTTAGCGAAAATTGCTGACAATTACGGGACTTCAGTTTCTCAACTGGCTAAGACAAATAATTTGTCTGATCCCAACCAACTACAAATTGATCAACAGTTGATTGTTCCTGCTGCTGAAACTCCCAGCCTTCGGATAGCGACTAACGCAGAAAACATAACTTCTTCAACACAAGAAGTTTCAGTCCAAGTTGATAGTTCCGAGCAAAATGTAAGTTCTTTTGGTGTAGGTGGTGACACTCCCATCCCAACAGTATTTACAGAAATGCAACTCGCTGATAAACGTAATGTTTTAGCGAACAAAATTTCCAGAGATGACCGTCTTCGCAGCTTAAAAGAAGAAATCGAAAGATTACGGGAAAAATACCGCACCCAAGAATCTGGTGTAGTCATACCACAGATCGATCAAAATACAAATTCCGTATCTGTTCCCGTTAACAGACCTCAATCAGCTTCTATACCTATTCCGATTACAACACCTACAGTCGGCAAAGCTGCGGTACCAATTCGCGTTGCTAGACCAAATACAGCATCAGTTCCGATTCCCGTTCCGACACCGAACCAAGACATTAACCCCAATTTCTCTCGTGGCAGGGGTATTCGAGTCGCGACACCTCCGGCAATTTTTAATGACCGTTCTCAATCTTCCTCCGTCGAACAAACAACAGTATCTTTACCGCTACCCCCATTGTCAGTAGCAGCAGTTGATAGATACTTGCCCAAACCTATTGACGAATCAATAGCACCTGAAAAAGGTTATATATGGCCCGCTAAAGGTGTCTTCACTTCTGGCTACGGTCCTCGTTGGGGAAGAATGCACAGAGGAATTGACATTGCTGCTCCCACAGGTACGCCCATTAATGCAGCTGCTGCTGGTGTAGTTGCATCTGCTGGTTGGAACCGGGGTGGTTATGGTAATTTAGTTGATATCCGTCATGCTGATGGCACCTTGACTCGCTATGCTCATAATAGCAAAATCTTGGTAAGCAAAGGTCAGCAAGTAGAGCAGGGTCAGAGAATTGCTTTAATGGGTAGTACTGGCTTCAGTACTGGTCCTCACCTGCATTTTGAAATCCGTAAAGGTGGCACAGAAGCAGTTAACCCTGTAGCTTTCCTTCCACCTCGCCAATAAGTTCTATTTCCTATTTCTGTAGCATCTAAATAGATAATTGTCTTGGAAGATTGAGGGAGTATGTCTCCCTCTTTTGCTTTTTCTGGGTAATTAACAAGTTAATCTTCCTAATTATCTGCCAGCGAAGAATTTAATTTATTCAAATTTATTCAGATGCTAGGCAAGATTTTAGTTTTATGATATATTTAGTTTCTAGTGAAAGTAAATCTATTTTGGCTCAGTAGCTCAGTTGGTTAGAGTAGGGGACTCATAAGCCCTTGGTCGTGCGTTCGAGTCGCACCTGAGCCATTATTAATTATTCAAGCATTAAAAGCCCCTCCACTAGGGGCTTTGGTTTTTTTTATTAGAATAGTGCAAAATTAAAATGCTAATTATCACTTTTTTTCTATCTTAAGTCACATCTTGCACCTGACAAACCACAAGTAATAATAATTACAAATTCTTCGACTATATTCATATTTGCCAGGGACTAGAAGTCCCTGTCTAATACCAAAAGTCCATTTAAATGGACTATATGTATAACTAATAAAATTAGTTATATTTTTTAATATCTATTTGTTAATTATAGTATTTATGCGTAAGGTGCAAGATATCAGTTAAGTGGGTTTGAGAGCAAAAGGATGTTTTAATATATTAACTTATTACTTTTAGGACTTTTTACCAGGCAATAGCTTGAAAAAAATGGTCTAACCTTAGAACAAACCAACCTCTAACTTTTAGCTTCATCTTGATAATGCCGAATCACTTCAGCAACTGACCAAGCTTGAGCAACTGCTCCCTTGGGAGCGTGCGGTTGATCACCGTCAAAAATTTCCGAAATAGAACCAATACAACCATCTAACAAAAAATGATGCATTAGAGGTTCCCAATCAAAGGGTAATGGTTCATTTTTGTGAAACCGCTGCCAAGCCCGAATAAAAGGACCAATCAGCCAACTCCAAACTGTTCCTTGATGATAAGCGCGATCGCGACTCACACAATCACCTATATATTTACCTGTATATTCTGGGTCATCTGGTTCAAGAGAACGAAGACCGTAGGGAGTCAATAAGCTTTTTGCAGCTCGTTCTAGTACTTGATATCCTTGTTGTGCAGAAAAACCACAATGACTCAGTGAAAGCGCTAAAACTGCATTGGGTCTAATTTGAGAATTGCGACGGTCATCTGGTTCAATGGTGTCGTACAAATAAGCAGCTTTGGGATTCCAGAATTTTTGCAACGACTTTTTTACCTGTTGTGCTTGTCGAGTATATCTTTGCGCTTGCTTGGCTAAAAGTACTCCCTCTCGATCATTTGCTTGCTCACTCAAAATTTCTGCCCATCGCGAAGCCCAGCACAAAGCAGAATACCACAAAGCATTAATTTCCACTGGCTTGCCGCAACGAGGAGTAACTGGTACGCCTTCAATCACCGCATCCATCCAAGTCAGAGCCACACCATGAGCATCCCAACTTAATAAACCATCAGTATAATCAACATTTATTTTGTAATTAGTACCACCTATAAATGCCTTGTAAATATTACGTATAACAGGATATTGTTCCGCTAAAAATTGCCAATCTTGGGTAGCTTCCAAGTAAATTCCCAAAGTTTCAATCCACCACAATGTTGCGTCTATACTGTTGTAAAAAGGTTCTCCACCAACATCGGGAAAGGCATTAGGAATCAACCCTTGACGACAGTAATGTCCGAAAGTTCGCAAAAGCCCTTTAGCTATTTCAAAGCGTCCCGTTACTATCGTTAAACCCGGTAAAGCAATCAAAGTATCCCGTCCCCAGTCATTAAACCAATGGTATCCAGCAATGGCAGTTGGACCGCCAATCGAAGCTCGATAAACGATGAATTGGTCGCTTGCACGCAATAGTTTTTCCCAGATGACAGATTTTGAGGGAAGGGGTAAAGAAGAGATGGGGAGATGGGGGGAAAGGGAGATGGGGGGAGATGAAGAAAATTTTATATTGCTTGCTCTACTCTGTTTCTTCTCTCCCCATCCAAAAATTTGTGATAACCTTTTTTCTTCTGCTAATACTTCTCGATTAAAAGTTTCGCAGTCCAGAGCAACATTTGATTCATCTGGAACACCTAGCTTAGCCTCTACTGTTACCGTATCTCCCGGTTCAAGAAAAATACTTAAGTAACCCGGACTGTAAAGGTCTTCTTTGTCTCCTAATCCTCGCCGCGTTTCTTCTGGTAAAGCATAATTCCAGTACCACATACCGGACGATTCATAACTACCTTTACTCCATCGTAAATGCCAAGGTGTACCTAATTCTCCTGCATTATTGGCTTGCAAACAAAGTTGTTCCTTTTCAACCAATTGCCAAAACTCTAATTGAGAACTATATTTTTGTTGATGATGAAAATCGCGATCGCCAATTAGTAACCGCAGTTTCAAAACCGCAGCATCTTTACCTTGATAGCAATATTTGATCAATACACGATGGGAAAATGCCTTTTGATCGGGTACTTTTAAAGAATCAGCTTCTACCTCGGCTTCTAACCCGTAAGGCATGAGTATTTCTCTGCTCAATTGCCAGTGTTGTTCACCCCAAATCCATTGGGGAATTGGGTTAATCTCAAAAGAGCGTAGCAACTTGTAGCCTGGTGGCTCTATTTCACCACTAGCCCAAAAATTAGTCCCTAATGCCATCACTCGATCAGGTAGTTCCAAGCTGGCTTCTAGATGAGACATTAGTAATGTACGCCCAGAAGGTGGGTTGGTTGCAGCAAATAACCAACCGTGATAACTGCGAGTGCGGACATCGGAAACTGTACCACTTGCGAAACTTCCCAAGCCATTAGTCAACAACCATTCTCGAATATCTAAATCTCCCATTGCCTACTCAAAATCGTTATGAGTATGATATTATTTGTAACAGTTCGTAATTAAATAATCAAAGCGTGGATAGGTGAATTTAATCAAAAACCACCATTACCACGCTTCAAAAGTATAGCTTCAAGGAGAATTAGTATAATGCCCCTTACTTATGCAACAGAAGGATGCCTCCGTGTAGGTCAACCGGCTCCAGATTTTACAGCTACAGCCGTAGTAGATCAAGAATTTAAAACAGTAAAATTATCCGACTATCGTGGGAAGTATACCGTTTTATTTTTCTATCCTCTAGACTTTACCTTTGTTTGTCCCACTGAAATAACCGCATTTAGCGACAGTTACGACCAGTTTAAGAATCTTAACACAGAGATACTCGGTGTTTCAGTTGATAGCGAATTTTCCCATCTAGCATGGATTCAAACAGATCGTAAGGCTGGTGGAGTCGGCGATCTGAATTATCCATTAGTATCGGATATCAAAAAAGAAATTAGCGCTGCTTACAACGTCCTAGACCCAGAAGCAGGAGTTGCTTTGCGCGGTTTATTTATTATAGATAAAGATGGTGTAATTCAGCACGCTACCATTAACAACTTGTCCTTTGGTCGCAGTGTAGAAGAAACATTGCGGACATTGCAAGCGATTCAATATGTCCAATCTCACCCCGATGAAGTTTGTCCTGCGGGTTGGCAACCTGGAGATCAAACCATGAACCCCGATCCAGTCAAATCCAAAGTATATTTTTCAGCGGTTTAAGTCCCATTGTTTAATTAAAGTGTGTTTAATGGTAACTTGATTGCAATTAATCACACTTTAATTAATTAGTGGTATCAATAAATAATTCAACTTAAAAATATACACAGACAAATGGGGATATAAATACAAGGTTTTAATCCACGTCTATCTGTGTTTTTTCTTGTGATTTTTTTTGAAAGTATAGGTATTAAATAGGTATTAAGAATGTTAACTTCAACTGATTTTAGTGGCTTATTTAACGAGCGTTTTTTACAAAACTTTTTTCCAATCCCCGCAACAAACAGTTTGCAACTGCGACAGTTAACACCTCAATTTCAATTACCGGATATAACTAGTGGTAGCTTAATTAAATTATCCGATTATAGAGACAAGCAACCTGTAATATTGGCATTAACTAGAATTTTTACTGAAAAGCAATATTGCCCCTTTTGTTTTCCTCATATCAAAGCTTTGAATGAAAATTACGAACAATTTAAGCATCGGGGTGTAGAAGTTTTAATGATTACTAGCACAGACGAACGTCAAAGTCAAATAGTTGTCAAAGATTTGAATTTAAAAATGCCGTTGCTCAGTGACCCTAGTTGTCAAGTATTTCGTAATTATCAAGTTGGACAAGCATTAGGTGCGCCTTTACCTGGACAATTTATTTTAGATAAACAAGGAAAACTGATTTATAAGCATTTATTTTCCTTTTTAGACCATAATGCTAGCGTCGAAACATTGCTTTCTTATATTGAAATAAATTTGAAGTCAGAATAGTATTCGGTTTAGACTTTGTCAAATATTTGCTATTTTACAAAGTCTACAATTAAATAATAATTACAATTTAACTTGGTGTAAATTACTGCGGGGATTGAAAGTACGGATATCTCGGATTTTTTCATAATATTCGCGTTCTTGCGGGCTGATATCTTTAGGAGTCGCGATCGCAATCTTGACTAATTGGTCAGTGCGATCGCCTTTTGGGTTGCGCCAGCCTTTATTACGTAAGCGTAAGGATTGACCAGCACGCACTCCAGGTGGAAGTTTAACATCAACCATACCGTCAGGAGTTGGGACTTGAATTGTTGCTCCTAATACAGCTTCATCAGGAGTAATTAAGACTTCACATAGCAAATTATCGCCATCAAATTTGAAAAATGGGTGATTTCCAAGCTCAACTACTAAATATAAATCGCCACGTCTTTGGTTAAGAGAGCTAAGCGGACCTTTACCTTTTACTCGTAAGCGACTACCAGGTTTTGCACCAGCAGGTATGCGAACGTCAATAGTTTCACCACCCAAGTTAAACCGCTTTTGTACACCATTAAAAGCTTCTGAGTAAGTTAAAGTAATGGTGGCTTCGCTATCTTGAGCCGTAGCAGTACCCGTATCTTGGAAACCACCAAAGTCATTAAATCCACCGAAACCACCCGTACCACCAGGAGAAGTTCGGTAAGAATAACTTTGTCTTCCTCCAGTATTTCCACCACCAAAACGTCCTAATAATTCATTAATAAAATCATCAAAACTACCATATTGAGCAAAATCAAAGCCATTCATATCAACACCAGCAGCACCACCAGGAAAGCCCTGTCCGGCTTGTTTCCAATATTGACCAAACTGGTCATACTTCTGACGCTTTTCGGGGTCTGATAATACTTCGTATGCTTCATTTACTTCCTTAAAACGCTCCTCAGCATCCTTATTACCTTGGTTCACGTCAGGATGATATTTGCGGGCTAATTT
>JBHJOU010000163.1:0-4645 GCA_050329355.1 Rivularia sp. (in: cyanobacteria) | reverse complement strand
TTATCGAAACCGACGCTAATAAAAACGTTTGGGAAAGTATTTACGAAGATAATAATCAAAAAAATGCCGATATAAATGTTACCAGCAGTACACCATCTGACTTAAAGGTAGTTGATATTAATGTTTTACCCAAGGAAGATAAAAACTATTCTGGGGATAAGACTACCATTGAGTGGACGGTAAGAAACGATGGTGCTGCTGTTTGGTCTGGTACCCGTTACTGGTACGATGAAATTTGGATTTCCGATAAAGCTGAGTTTAATTCCCCCGGTGCTAAACAAACTAAGCTCGGTTTTGTCGCTTATAGTCCTAAAAATGGTTTGGGTGCGGGAGAAAGTTATACTCATTCTTCGGATGTAGTCTTACCTGTGGGGTATAACGGTCAGTATTATATTCATATTAGTACCGATTACAGTTATGGCAGCAGGGATACTGAGAAATTCCGGGGTGAAATTCCTGTAGGTGGTGGGGATAATGACTCTTACAGAAACAGCTTTGAATATCGGGTTTATGAAAATACCAACAATAATTTAGGTAGCGAAACAATTGATATTACTTATCGAGAAGCTGACCTCAAGATTAGTAATGTAGCAGTATCTAATAGCAGTCCGCAATCGGGTGATAAAATTAATGTTACCTGGAATGTAGAAAATCAAGGGACTCGTAATACCAGAGAAAATCAATGGTATGACCGGATTTATTTATCTCAAGATAAATCTTTAGATTACAGTGATATATTTTTAGGAGAATATCGTCACCGCAGTAGTTTAAATGTCGGGAATAGCTATCAAGGTAGTGCGGAGATTATTTTACCAGAAGGTATAGATGGTAGTTATAATTTGTTGGTGTTTACTGATGCTAATTTAGTTAAATATGAAAGAGATAATTATAATATTAGCTATGAAGGTAATGTTGACGCTAAATTAGGACGGGTACCGGAATTCAATAATGAAAATAACAACGTTGCATCAATTGCCTTACCAGTTACTTTACGTCCTACTGCTGACTTACAGGTAACGTCAGTTTCCATTTTAAATCAACCACCTACAGCTATTATCGGTCAATCTTTCGATATTAGATATACGGTAGAAAATAAAGGTGTAGGTAGTACTCCAGCTACTCAAAACAATTGGACAGATTTAATTTATCTATCCCGCGATAAATTCCTCGATTTACAAAGTGACAGATATTTAGGATATGTAGAAAGAAATAATATCACTCTTCAACCCGGTGAAAGTTATTCTATTGAAAAAACTTTACAAGCACCATTTAATTTAGATGGTTCTTACTATGTATTTGTAATTACCGACGCACCACAAACAAATGTCCGGGGTAAAGTTTATGAAGGGGTGAATGAGAACAATAATGCAACTTCTAGCATTCAACCTTTAATTATTAATACTCCACCAGCGGTTGATTTAAAAGTTTCCAATATTACAGCTACTCCTACTTCTGGAAATGTTGGAGATTCAGTAAATATTGAGTGGGATGTAATCAACGATAGCGTAAATTCGACTAACTCACGTTGGAGCGATGCGGTTTACCTTTCTCAAGATAGCGAATGGGATATCAACGATACCTTTGTCGGACGTTATTCCTACACTGGTAGTCCACTAGGTGCAAATGACACCTATACTGCTAACATTACAGCTAATTTACCATCCGCGACACCAAACCAATACCGCTTTATTGTGCGTACAGACGTTTATAATCAGCTTTATGAAGGTCGGGATATTGGTGAATTAAATAACGATGCAGTTGCTGCTAATATCTTTAATCTTAGTGCTGAATCACTACAGTTAAATGTACTTAAGGAAGATATTACCTTAAATGGGCAGCAGTCAAGATTATTTGAAATTGATGTAGAAGCTAATCAAAGTTTACGTGTCACCTTGGATGGTGAAGAAGCTGCTTTTAATGAAATCTTTATTAGATATAACGAAGCACCCACAGGAGTAGAATACGAAGCTGCTTCTACAGGCATAATTGGAGATAAACAAATTGGGACCGTATCTAATACAAAACTTGGAAAATATTATATCTTAGTCCGCAGCACCGAGGGTAATTCTTCTCCCGTCACCTTATTTGCAGAGGAATTACCGTTTGGAGTTACCGATGTTGCTATTGATAAAGGTGGTGATAGTCGCTACGTCACAACCAATATTTACGGAGCGCAATTTAAACAAGGAGCAGTTGTAAAGCTTGTCAGACCTGGAATTGCGGAATATATCCCAGTTAATTACAAAGTCATAGATAATACCCACATTCAAGCTATCTTTGACCTCACTGATGCTCCTCATGGTTTATATGACGTTAAAGTAATTAATCCTTCGGGGGAAGAAGCGATATTACCTTACCGTTATTTAGTAGAAAGAGCGATCGAACAAGATGTCACCTTTGGTTTGGGTGGTCCAAGAATTATAGCACCAGGAGATGTAGGAACTTATGGAGTATCGGTACAAAGTTTAACTAATATTGATACCCCTTACGTCCACTTCCAGTTTGGGATTCCGGAGTTGGGAGAAAATGAAGTACTCGCAGCATTATCCGAGTTTACAACTGATAATACAGCAGGATTACCTTATGTAGAATTCACCTCAAATCTGCGGGGTAATCCTTCGGTAGAATTATCGGATGATGTACCTTGGGCAAATTTAATATCTGATATTAATACTGATGGTAGAATTCTTGCACCCGGTTACGTATTAGATTTACCGAATGCTGGATACGTCGGTAGTACATTTAACGTCCAAACCTATCCGGGATTAAAAGAATTACTTAAGAAATATCCAGATTTCCTTGAAGATGTTAGCGATGAAGATGTTGCTTTCAAATTCAATATTCTCGCAACCGCAACGGTGATGAGTCGAGATGAATTTATTGCAGAGCAAAATAAAGAAGCATTGAAGTTAAGAACAGCTATTCTTACGGATACAGAAGCATCTCCTGGATTAATTACTCTTGCGTCAAACGAAGAAACTTGGACAAATTCCTATCTTGCTGCTTTGGAATTGGGAGGATTATTACGTCAAGAAGAAGATATTCCACCCATCCGAGAGAATATTAAAGTAATTAGCTTAATAGCTACATTATCTAGCGGTTTACTATTAGGTCCCGTTGGTGATGAAATATTGACAGATGGTGATTTAGTTAACTTCTTTGCTAATGTCAGAAAATGGTACGGTAATAATCCCGAACTTGAAACTGGTGCTGATATCCCAGATTTAAAACAATTTAATAAAGGGTTAAAGAGCGTTACTCATACAAGTGCATTTAACGTTTACGCACCCTATGGAGATGCAAAACTAGATTTACCTGTCGGTGTTTCCGTACCTCGTCCATCTTTCAACAGTTTCTTCAATAGTGCTGGAACTACTAGTGAGTTAGCGAATCTCACCGGACCAATTGGTTATGGTGAAGATAATTTTATCCCCTTAGATACTCAATTACCATATACCATAAACTTTGAAAATGCTGCTACCGCAACATCTACCTCTGTAGGAGAGGTAAGGATTGTCACGAAACTCGATCCCGATTTAGATCCCCGTAGTTTCCAATTAGGAGATTTACGTTTGGGTGATATTCAAGTACATATTCCCCAGGGACGGAGTTTCTTCCAAGAGGACTTTGATTTTACTCAGAGTAAAGGTTTTGTTGTTAGAGTCAGTGCTGGTTTAGATATTGAGTCCAATACTATCAGCTGGTTGTTACAAGCAATTGACCCTAAAACTGGGGAATTATTGCAAAATACAGATATCGGTTTGTTGCTTCCCAATAATTCCGATGGGATTGGTAAAGGTTTTGTTTCCTATACCGTCTTACCTAAAGTAGATATTGTAACGGGTACAGAAATAACCAGTACTGCAAGAATAATTTACAATACCGCTGCACCAATTGACACCGCAGAAACTATTAATATTGTTGATGGGGAAGCTCCAAGTACAACAATTAACGTTAAATCTTTGAGTGGGGGAAGTAATGCTGTTGATTCCCCATCACATATAAAAACCATAACGGGTAGTACCGATTATCTCGTCACCTGGGAAGCTATTGATGATGAAGCGGGTTCTGGGATTAAACACATTACAGTATATGTAGCGGAGAATGGTGGTGATTTTAAAATTTGGCAGCAACAAACCACTGATATAGAAGCTATATTTAGCGGTAAAGCTGACAGTACTTACGAATTTCTCGCACTAGCTACAGATAATGCAGGAAATCGAGAACAACCAGTTTTAGGAATTACCGCACCAACGGATGGTTCAACAGTTAATTTGGGTACTTTACCTACCGTTGGGGAGACTACCAAACAGGAAATCTTACCCGTACCAGTAAGGGAAGAAGTCTCTACAAATCCCTTATTTATCAAAGCATCTGCGGAAATTCCTACGAATTTGGGAACTACTAATAAACCAGAATTTAATACGGTACTGCGTCCATTTACCGCAAAAGCCTTTGCTACCAACATACCGCAAAGTCATGGTGAAGTCGGAGCAATGGCGATCGCTCTCCTCAATAATGGTAATGTAATTGCTAGTGGTGGAAAAAATCGGGGTTCCCTATACCGTTTCGACTCCGAAGGTGGAGATGCAAAAAATCCGTTTACTATTCTTAAATACCCCGTCTTCGATCTAGCTTTAGATAA
>JBHJOU010000750.1:0-9604 GCA_050329355.1 Rivularia sp. (in: cyanobacteria) | reverse complement strand
TAAGTGATGCAGAAATTGAAGTTTTAATTCAGCAGCGACAAGATGCACGTAAAAACCGTAACTTCTCTTTATCCGACTCTATCCGCAATCAATTACAAACTGTAGGTGTGAATTTAATCGATCAACCTAATGGACAAACTCAGTGGCATCGAGTTAACAGTTAACAGTTAACAGTTAACAGTTATCAGTTAACAGGGAATAATAACTAATCATCCGGACTTAATATTTTTATTCATCAATGTCGTTTTCCTAAACTTATTGTTTATCTAGTACAGCACAACAATTAATTCAGCATTATCTTAGTGTTAATCAGTTGATTAGCTAATTTTTTGTTGTTAATATTGACGAATAAGTAAATGAAAACCCTAGCCGAAGAATTACTAGAACAATTAATGCTGTTCAAACGCTTCAAGTACCTTGATGATAATGCATTAAAGCAGGTAATGAACAATCCTGATTCAGCAAACCAATTCAACAAAATTAACAGCAATAACCTCGCCGTTTAAGATTATAACTGACTTGATGAATTTTTTGTATAGTTTGTTTTTGACTGATTCTTTCATGTTTTTGTAAAATCTAGTATCAGAAAACAACTGTACAAATTCTTTGAGTTGTTCAATTTGAAAAGCAGTTTGATTAATATTCTTAATCTGATGCTGCTGTATCTGTAATTTAATTTTGATAATTGCCTCGTCAATTGCTGCATTTTCAGGCAATTTTTCCAAGTTTATTAATGATGATTTTAATTCCATAATTTCCGCTGTTTCTGATTGCTTGGTTGGTTGATTATTAACTATAAAATCTTTCAAATTAATAGCTTTTTTACTCAACTCTTTATCTACTGCATCAACGATTTTAACCAGATGAATACTTGTTTTATTCTGGCAATATTTATCACCATACATCCCACGATTTTTACACCTAACGGGAATATATGGCTTGTTGTTTGCATAGCATTTTCCACCACAATCACCACAGAATATTTGACCTGATAGTAACCCTTTACCAATGTTACTGTTGTCCCGATTATTCTTTCCCCAGCGACGACTATTTTCAGCTAATAATGTTTCGATTTCTCTGTAAATATCATTACTTATTAGTGGTTCGTGAGTGTGATATCTAATATCCCAATTTTCCGGATTATTGCGATATTTCTTGACGTTATATCTGGTATTTCCTCTTAATACTGGGTTATGTAACCAGGTTGTTAATCCAGTAGGAGAAAATTTGAGATTATATTCTTTAAAAAAAAATTGAATCGTCTTTCTGATACTACTTTGATTTGTTAATAAATATTCGATAATTTCTTTGGCAATTGCCCAATGAGTTTTACCTGAATCATGCAACGATAAGTCAGGTACATATTTTTCATCAATTCTTGCATAGCCGAATGGTGGTTGAGGACAAGCCTTCCCTTGTTCTCGGAAATGATTGTATCCGTGCTTGACTCGATTTTGAAGCAAGTCTAATTCAAATTCAGCTAATGCCCCCATCTGGTTTAATGAAAATTTTGCAAACGGATTGTGTAAATCATCAACAGGTGAATCTAGGATGATTAATTTGATTCCCATCTGATTAAATAATGCAATGGCTTTATTAATTGTAACTATTGACCTTGCTAGTCGGTCAATTCTGGTAATTACTATTTCGGAAATATCACCGTTGCGACATTGTTCTAAAAGTTTGTTAAATTCTATTCTATTATCTGACCTCCCGGACTTCACATCTGAGAAAATCATGGTAACACCAGCTTTTTTGATTCGCTCTGTTTGTTGAACTAAAGCCTCTTCTTGTTCTCCTGTTGAAACTCTAACGTACCCTACTTTCACTCTCAAACACCTATGATTACTAGAGGTTTAGATATTCTACACAAAAAACTTACCTTGTCCGGTCTAAAGGTGTAGGAATGGTAAGGTTTTTGTTGTTAACGATTTTCTCAGCTAACGCAGCGTACTCTTTAGCTTGTGCGCTATCGGGTGCGTACTCGTTAACAGTCATACGACGTAGCTCTGCGTGTTGTACAATGTTGTCGCGAGGTACGAAGTGAATCATTTGAGTGTTCAAACGTTCAGCCAAGGTTTCGATTAAGTCGATTTCTCGGTCAACTTTACGGCTGTTACAAATCAAACCACCCAAACGTACACCACCAGAATGAGCGTACTTGAGAACACCACGAGCAATGTTGTTAGCAGCATACATTGCCATCATCTCACCGGAAGTCACGATGTAGATTTCTTGTGCTTTACCTTCACGAATAGGCATAGCGAAACCGCCACTTGCCGCTAACTACCACCAAAAAATTAAATCAGTGAACAGTTATCAAGGCGTATGGCTCCCAACTTAAACTTTCCCAAATATAAACGTGACTGATAACTGTTAAATTAAGACCAAGGGTAATCTGTTCATAGACATTTTCTCTGTTCCCCTCTGCGTACCTTTGCGCTCAACTCCGCGCACCTTTGCGTTAAAAAAATATCTTTCCTCCTCACCCCTTCAACCGAAAATTACGCAACCGCAAAGCATTCATTACCACCGAAACCGAACTAAAAGCCATCGCACCCCCGGCAATAATCGGATTAAGTAACCAACCAAATATGGGAAACAAAACTCCCGCAGCAATGGGAATACCTAAAACATTGTAGAAAAATGCAAAGAACAGATTTTGACGAATATTATTGATAGTAGCGCGAGAAAGTTTGATAGCCGTGACAATAGAACGCAAATCACCCGAAATTAAAGTGATATCACTTGCGGCGATCGCGACATCAGTTCCTGTACCAATAGCCATTCCCACATCAGCTTGTGCTAAGGCTGGAGCATCATTAATCCCATCTCCGACCATTGCGACAATTTTACCTTCTTGCTGTAAAGACTTGACAACGGTCGCTTTTTGATCTGGTCTAACTTCGGCAAAAACCCGCTCAATACCAACTTCGTCAGCAATTGCTTCTGCTGTAGGACGGTTATCTCCCGTTAACATTACCACAGACAAACCCAACTTCTGCATCATTCTTACCGCTGTAATCGAACTAGCTTTGAGAGTATCGGCAATTCCCATTAAACCTTCAACTTGTCCATCAACAGCAATCCAAATTACAGTTTGTCCAAGGGATTCCCAAGCCTGTTTTTCCTCAACAAACATACCAGTATTAATTCCAACTTCTGCGAGCCATCGCTGAGTGCCAATTTGGACCAATTTCTCTGATACATATCCTTGAACACCACTTCCAGCAACCGCTTCAAAATCATCAACATCTGTAATTTCCACATTCTGAGACTCAGCATATCTAACTACAGCTTCCGCCAAAGGATGTTCTGAATTATGCTCTAAACTCGCCGCTAATTGAATCAGTTTCAACTCATTTTGATTAGCAGTACCACCGACAGTAATAAAATTAGTCACAGTAGGTTTACCTTCCGTGAGCGTCCCTGTTTTATCCAAAACAATCGTCTGAATTTTATGAGCGAGTTCCAGACTTTCCCCACCTTTAATCAAAATACCATTTTCAGCACCTTTACCCGTACCAACCATTACCGATGTGGGAGTAGCTAAACCCAAAGCACAGGGACAAGCGATAATTAAAACACTCACCGTAGTAATTAAAGCCAAGCTGATATTACCCAACGTATACCAAATAACGAAAGTACAAATTGCGATCGCGATTACCACCGGCACAAACCATCCGGTCACTTGGTCTGCTAATCTCTGAATAGGAGCCTTACTTCCTTGAGCTTGTCTAACCAACTGCACAATTTGTGATAGTACAGTATCTTTGCCTATCCTTGTCGCCTTAAACTTAAAACTACCAGTTTTATTAATTGTCGCGCCGATAACTTGATCACCAGGTTGTTTCTTCACAGGTAAACTTTCTCCCGTCATCATGGCTTCATCTATAGTTGATGTACCTTGAATAACTTCTCCATCTACAGGTATTTTCTCACCAGGACGCACAAGAATAATATCACCAAGCTCAACTTCTTGAATCGGAACATCTACTTCTTTCCCATTACGAATTACTCGTGCATCCCTAGCTTGTAAACCGATTAACTTACGAATTGCTTCACTAGTTTGTCCTTTAGCACGATTCTCGAAAAACTTTCCTAAAAGAATCAAAGTAATTACAACCGCAGCAGTTTCATAATACACCTCCGGCATCAACCCTTGATTGACAAAAAAATCGGGAAATACTGTTGCAAATAGCGAATAGAAAAAAGCCGCCGAAGTACCCAAAGCAATCAAAGTATCCATTGTGGCATTATGGCGTTTTACAGCTTTCCAAGCCCCGGTATAGAAACCGTAACCACACCAAAACTGTACAGGTACGGTTAAAACTAACTGCAACCAGGGGTTATGTAACCATGTCGGAATAAAGGGTAATTCTAACCCAGTCATCATTGGTAATGAACCGTATATAAGGATAATACTAATTACCCCTCCTACAATTATCTTACGAATTAAATCCTGGGATTCGGTAATTCTCGCAGCTTTTTCTTCATCATCTTCCCCCGTAATCATTTCTTGTTCTTGTAGGGGAATTGCAGCGTATCCGGCTGCATCAACTGCGTCTTGAATTCTTTTAATATCAATTTTTTGAGAATTATATTTAACAGTAGCTTGTTCGGCACCAAAATTCACATTACATTCACTAACTCCAGAAAGCGAATTAATAGCTTTTTCAATACTGTTTGCACAGGAAGCACAACTCATACCTCTTAGTTTAAGAGTAATAGTATTCATAATTAATTAAATTGAATCGTTTTTTATGTATTTTTATTCAAACAAAAATTAGGCAACCGGGTAGCCAACTGAGGCTATAATTTTTTTATTTTGTTTTCTGACTGGTGAGATTAAATATTAACTATTTTGGTTTTTCTATCAGCTTCTACAGTGACATTGGCATCAAAGGTTTTGATAGCTTTAGTTACGGTATCCATACAGGTAGAAAAGGCGATATTCGGAACATTTAATTAGATGGTCATAGTCTTAAAATTTGGAATTAAGTACAAGTAATTTAGTTCTTTAATAGTATGCTAAACCCTCTAGTAGGCTAGAGAGTCAAGAGATAATGATATGATCTGTGTTTTTCAGCTTTAGCATTGTTTGATAAACCGATAATTTCTTTCTGACTTTTTTACCTTCTGTACTTGATTCTGAGTGTGAAACTTCTGTAGATAATCAAGGGCTATGAATCGAAAAGCTTTAATTGCCGAATTTATCGGAACTTTCGCATTAATTTTCATTGGCGTGAGTGCGATCGCCACCAACCATATCATTAAGGCGGGGGATGTCTCCCAAGTCGATTTATTAGCTATTGCCGTTGCCCACGGTTTGACAATAGCTGTAATGGTTAGTGCAACTGCCGCCGTCAGTGGTGGTCATCTCAACCCAGCTGTAACCTTTGGAGCTTTGGTAGGTGGTAAAATTGACTTCAAAAATGCTGTAGCATACATCATCTTTCAATGTTTAGGTGGAATATTTGCCGCTAGCTTAGTCAAGCTATGTATTCCCCTAGAAGTACTCCAAGCTGTAGACATGGGTACACCAACCCTCGGTAAAAATATCACTCCTTCTATGGGTTTAGTCATGGAATTTATCATGACTTTCTTCTTAGTTTTCGTTGTGTTTGGTACAGCTATTGATAGACGCGCACCCAAAATGGGAGGTTTATTTATTGGTTTGACTGTAGCCTTAGATATCCTGGCTGGTGGTGCAATTAGTGGGGCGGCAATGAACCCAGCACGTTATCTCGGCCCGGCGTTGATTAGAGGCGGACTCCAGAATTTTTGGTTGTATTGGATTGGTCTTTTAGCTGGTGGAGGGTTCGCAGCTTTGGTTTACCATTATCTACTTGAAGAAAATAGTGCCACTATACGTGGGAGCAATGCTCCAGAGATTAAATCAAATATACGTTAAAAGTAGCTATTTTGGCTTTGTTCATTTCGTCTAGGGGTGAGTTGAAATTCAATATCGCCTTTTTTCTTGAGTTTAGGGAATACATCTGAACATAATACTCGGACTTACGCACTGTACAAAATAACCATCTTGTGTATTAAGGTAAATACGTTGTTTCAAGCTTTTAAATATCACTTTTAATTGCTGGTGAGCGCCAAAAGTATGGTTGAAAAATCTGGCTATAAGCCTTGAAAACAATACCTGTTATTTTGGCTTCTCTGTCAATGCGTAAGTTCTATGTTCTTAATTTCATCCTAATTTCATTTTGCAATGTCACACTAGTAATCAGGTGCTGAAAAGTACACTAAATACTAATTAATCAGTAATAAAATTAGCAAACTGGAGAAAAATGAAGCGTATTCTAACAGCACTTGCGATTACTTCAATTGCGATTACTGCTGGTTGTACAAGCAAAGTAAATAGTAGTCAGAAACTTGATAGTAATGCTACTACTGTCGCCGCAGATAATCCTCACGAAGGTCATAATATGGGTGGTTCTACAACTCCTGATACAAAGGAAAATCCTCATGGGGGTCATTCTTTCGATTCTAAATTGCAACCCGCAAATGCGACAGCTAAATTAATTGTTCCGCCTAAAATTAATGTTAATACACCTGTAGCTCTAACGATTGATATTAAAGATAAACAAGGTAATTCTATTACCAATTTTGATAAATTCCAAGAAAAATTAATGCATCTGATTGTTGTTAGTGATGACCTTGAGTCTTTCAATCACATTCATCCTACATACAAAGGAAACGGACGCTTTGAAGTTCAAGCCGATTTTCCTCAGCCAGGTAATTATACACTGTTTAGTGATTACAAAGTAGCTGGTAAAGCAGAACAAATTTCAACTTCAATAGTCCAAGTTCCAGGGACAAATCTAAGTAAGCCAAAAATCGATTTAGCGACAAATAAAACTTTTGGTAATACTAAAGCTAATCTAAACTTATCTCAACCTAATATCAAAGCTGGACAAGAAGTACATTTAATTTTTAATTTGTTAGATGCTACAACCAACAAACCACCGAAAGATTTACAAAATTACTTAGGTGAAAAAGGACATCAAAACAACGGGTAAAATTGAAACTTTGCCCAGTCAGAAAGTAGAAGTTACTACCCCAATTTCTGGAGCAAAGGTAGTTGAATTGTTGGTAGAACCAGGTGTAAGCCTTAAAAAAGGTCAACCCGTAGCTGTTTTAACTAGCCCGGACTTTGTGAATTTGCGGGTTGAATCCCAAGAGAAATTAGTACAAGGTCAAGCAGATTTACAACAAGCTTTAGCAGATTTAAAGCTGGCTCAACAAAATTATAGTCGCTATCAAAACATCGCCGCAGCAGAAATAGCCCAAGCGCAAAGTCAAGTAGCATTTGCTCAAGAAAAATATAATAAAGACAATTTATTAGCTATTAATGGCGCTTTACCACGTCGCACCGCTTTGGAGTCTCAAACTCAATTAGCGCAAGCCCAAGCTGAACTCGCCAAAGCCAATCGTCGCGGAAATGTTATCGAAGCCGAAAATCAAGTTCAACGCGCTCAAGCATTAGTCACGGTCGCAAAAGAGCGTATTATTCTCAGTAATACTACTTATGATACTCGATTAGCCCAACTAGGAGCGATCGCGAATAAAAAGGGATTAATAACAGTGACGGCTCCTATTTCCGGTCAAGTTGCTCAGAGGGAAGTAACTATCGGTCAATCATTTCAAGATGCGGGCAGTCAATTGATGACGATTGTTAATGACACCTCTGTTTTTGCTACAGCAAGTATTTATGAGAAAGATTTGGGTAAAGTACAAATTGGTCAACCAGTAAGAGTGAAGGTAGCTAGCGTACCCAATCAAATTTTTACAGGTAGAATTCAGCGAATTGGCTCGGTTGTACAAGGAGAAACGCAAATAATACCCGTTCAAGCTGAAATTAATAATGCCAACGGGCAACTTAAACCAGGAATGTTTGCTGAGTTGGAGGTGGTTACTGATAAGACACCTGGGTTAGTTTTGGCAATTCCGACTTCTGCTGTGGTGGATGCCAATGGAAAAAAATTAATTTATATCAAAAATGGTAATGCGTTTCAATCTGTTGAGGTTGAATTTGGTAAAACTTCTGGGAATTTAATCGAAGTTGTCAGTGGTTTATTTGAGGGAGATGCAGTCGTTACTCAGCGTGCAACGCAACTTTACGCTCAGTCTTTACGGGGTAGTAGCAAAAAAGAAGATGACCACTCGGAAGACGAAGGTTCAAACTCCCAAGAAACTAATATTAATATTAATCCCTTTCCCCTACCTTTATGGTTAATCGCTAGCTTGGGAGGAACCATAGTTGCTGGTGGTGCTTTTGCCGCAGGTAGTTTTTGGTCTCGTCGCAGCCAAAACCCGATGAGTCCAGCATATGCAGGAACGGGAGGTAGTGAATTCATGACACCATCTGAGTTGGTAGAAGAAATTCCATATAGAAATATTGATGAAATTGAAAATAACCACCATGAACCAAAAACTCAAATTAGTCAACTAGAATCAGGCGATAAACTACAATCATGATCGACAATCTTCTCAAATGGTCAATTGTACAACGATGGCTGGTGGTAATTGGGGCAATGATGGTGATGGTGTTAGGAGTTTACAACCTCACTCAAATGCCTTTGGATGTTTTTCCTAACTTTGCTCCACCCCAAGTAGAAATTCAAACCGAAGCACCGGGATTAGCACCTGAAGAGGTAGAATCCTTAGTGAGTTTACCGATTGAAAGCGCTGTAAATGGTACTCCAGGTGTAGAAACTGTGCGTTCTTCTTCTGGAGTTGGTATTTCTGTTGTCAAAGTTATATTTAATTGGGGAACCGATATTTATCAAGCGCGTCAGTTAGTTACGGAAAGATTGCAGCAAGCATCGCAAAAACTGCCAGCAAATATCGAACCACCCCAAATTTCACCGATTAGTTCCCCTATCGGAACAGTACTTTCCTATGCTTTTACAATCGATGGGGAAGCAGGGAAAGCCAAAACCGACATGATGGAAGTGAGACGATTTGTTGACTTAGTTGTGACAAACCGTCTGCTGGCAGTTCCCGGTGTTTCTAAATTAACTACTTATGGGGGAGATATTCGCCAATATCAAGTTTTAGTTGACCCCGCAAAGCTCAAAGCTTTTAATGTCTCTTTAGAAGATGTCACCGCAGCTGCAACAAAAGCTAATAATAATGCTGCTGGTGGTTTTTTAATTGACCCAGATCAAGAATTATTAATTCGGGGTATTGGTAGAATTACTGCAATTGAGGATTTACAGAAATCAGTTGTTACCGCCCGTGATGGTACACCAGTATTGTTAAGAGATATTGCCGATGTCCAAATTGGTGCAGCATTAAAGCGAGGTGACGGTAGTTTTAATACTCAGCCTGCGGTTGTAATCTTGATTGATAAACAACCCCAAGCTGATACTCCTACTGTCAGTCGGGCTATAGAAGCGGCGATGGCAGAACTCAAGCCCAGTTTACCAGCCAATGTTAAGTATACGGTTACTTTTCGCCAGCAAAGCTTTATTGATGATGCTATAGAAAATGTTACTAGTTCTCTGAGGGATGGCACAATAATTGTTTCGATTATTTTGCTGATGTTTTTGATGAACTGGCGTACTGCCGTGATTACTCTTAGTGC
>JBHJOU010000935.1:0-13006 GCA_050329355.1 Rivularia sp. (in: cyanobacteria) | reverse complement strand
TTTCCCCTAGTCCCCTAGTCCCCTTGTCCCCTTGTCCTCTTGTCCCCTAGTCCCCCATCTCCCTATCTCCCCATCCCTTAATAAGGTGGATATCCAAAATCATCGTCTTCTGGATAGATGTAGGAACTAGAAACCCCGGCGGCTACCATTGGACGTGGTGTTTCTGTTTTTACGGGTTCTTTAGCAAAATCTTTGTATTCTTCAAAGGTTTTAGAAATCAATGCGGATTCTTTTGAGTCTGAAGCAATCAAATAGTTAGTTAATGTGGAAACTGTAGGATGTTTGTAGTCAACAGTTGCAGCAACCAAAACTGTATTTGTGGCAATTCCTCTTTCTTCGCATTCAATTATCGGTGAAAAAATACCGTGAGCGTGAAACAACGGACCTTTTGGATTTGAAGCTTGCCTGCGATATCCCGCATAGGCTCTTTCTAATTCAGTCACAAATCCCGCAGTTGCTCTTCCTTGTTGATATTCGCAATAAGCTTTACTAAAACTCGCTCCAGCTGCACCATTCAAAGTTAATTGCAAAGGCAATTCATGTAAAAAATTCTTGTCTTCCCCGGCTAAAAAAATTAAATAGCGAGTAAAAGTTTTAAATTTAAGTTTGTCCTCTTTAAAAGCATCATAATTATCTTTGAGAGTTCCTAATTTTGCTCCTGTTTCGCGGTCTTTGAGCGATAAAGGACCACGACGGACTATAACTATATTTGGTGTGGTGGTAAGAAAAACTGTTTCCACTCCCGAACTAAATTCATGTTCCACCTGCTGCCAATTTTCATCCGGTACAAAGCCGATAGCACGAGCATTATCTAGTTTAATCGCCAAACCGTAGGATGTTACGCCATCGGTGCCATATCTGGGATTAATCATTTGACACCAAGGGATAACACGAGAAGGTGGTGCATTGAACTTCTCGTCTTCAAAGTCGAATTTTGCAGATGCTTTCATCGTAAATGCGCGGTTGTCGATTTTGTATTTTTGGAATTTTGCTCGGTTGAGTAGAATTTGAGTGCGAGGAGTGGAATGGTGATATTTTGAGACAAATAAATGCCGTGATTCGCTGCAACCGAGAATCAATTAAAGCGATTTAATAAACTCAATTATTATTTATTTATCATTCCGGAGGGACATTACGCATCTACCTGAAGCAGTTTTTTACAAGAACTTTACTTTCACCGTAGTGGTTGGATAATAATTTGCGGTTAATTAGTCTTGTATTAGCTAGACTTTAAAGTAATAAAAATACTAGGTGTCATAGTGCGTTTTTATTCTGCTCATATGCAGTTGGCAATGTAATTCCCAGTCTAATAGTTTAAATACATTAAAATAAACTGATAATTTAATTTTTAGAAAAGAGTAATATTAGTAACCATTATTTTTAAACTTAAGTATTTACCCTATGAGGTGCTGTTTTCTTGAAAATTTAGGGGTAAGACATACAAATCTTGTTCAGCGTCAGCATCCGGTAACATATAATCACGCTCTTCAGATCCCCGACTTCTTCAAGAAGTCGGGGATCTAGATTCTCATATATGATTTAGGATTGCTATAGCTCCTTACAATTATTCTCAAAAAAAAACCAGCGTATATCAAACACGCTGGAAATTTCATAAAAAATACAACTCAAAAGTATTTACTCAGCTTGATTGTTTTGTAATTGCTGCACTTCCTCAACCGTTAAACCAGTAGTTTTAACAATTAAATCAATTGCAAGTCCTTCCTTGAGCATATTGACAGCAATTGTTCGAGTAGCTTCTTGACTACCTTCGGCTCTACCTTCGGCTTTACCTTCGGCTTTACCTTCATCCACTAACAATTGATAAGTTACTGACTCGCGCATTATATCTCTCCTCAGTAAACGTTGGATATCTTCTTGTTTCAATACTAGCCCAGCTAAAATAAATGTAGACGCAGCCACATCCGTTTGAACTTGTTTATCTTCGATGTTATCGATTTGCCTTGCGACTTGTTCTAAGGTGTTGAGTTTATTCTCAGCATTACTCAAAACCGCAAATGGAAGCAAACCAGGAGTTCGCAAAAATATTTCTGTCGGTTGTTCCCAAAGACGAATTACTTGAAACCGATGTAAGGTTTCTTCAAGCTCAAAAGTAGTTTTGTAAACTTCTTCAGAATTGGTTTGTTTAAGATAGATTACGACTTGAAGCATTCGTTTTTGGGGAAAACGACGATATCCTCGTAAACGATAGTCAGCCATGCGAAAAGGAATCTTGACATCTGGCTGAGTTTGAAATTCAACGTGTAAAATTAGTTCTTCTGACTGTCTTAAAATTAGAGCATCAGCACGGATTGGTTCTAGAGAAAGTTCTTTAGGGCTTAACTCAGTTAAAGTTATTGCTTCTCCTAATAACCAAGTAGCAAAGTCATCGGGAAAGTTTTCAACCAGAAATTTACACAGATTGTCAAACATCAAAGCACCTTGGAATCAATTACCAAATTCAATCGCAAAAACGATTAAAATATTAGATTTATTTGCCAATTTATAATAAATACTGATTATTTTCACGAAAATTTAGAAACTGACGTGAGTTCGACACTCTCACAGAAGTCGGGTTTTTAGGATAAACAGTGGTAACAGACAATCGTTATAAAAACCCGACTTCTAACCCCACGAAAAATCAAGTTTTTACAGCTTCCTTATAATTTAATCAGCAATCGAAGTAGTGAATCTCGAACTCACGTTAAACTGCAATATATTTTTTTACCCCCAGAATATTTCTGTTTGTTAATTGTTTATTAATTAATGTTTAATTACCAATTACTTAGAAAAATAAGCCATACGAAGACTCTGTATTAAAAGAAAAATTGATGAAATTGTAATCAAAATTCCCCAAAACCAATGCGGTAAAATCAAAATTTTGGCGATTTGAGCAGTATCAGAATTACCATTCCAATAACTAAAAACATAATTAAAATCGCGAAATGTACTTATACAAGCTTGTACACCAAGAAACTGAATTACAAAAACTTTTACTTGTGGAGATGCTTCTAATCCAATTCCTAAAATTATTAAACCTAGTAAAGAAATCACCAAAATTCCAATTCCAGTACGTACCCAAATTAAAACTGAAACTAACATGAATATACCCAAAATAACTAATATATTTTGAGATATTTGCAAATTACGAGAAGCCAAAATAAAACCAGCACCGACAATAGGAGGTCCCATGGGACCAGCAGCATAAACAAGTACTTGACCTATTTTTCCTAAAAATAGCGAACCGCGATATTCATACCGGGCTACTCCACTACCGTTAGCAAAAATCTCTAATTTTTTAAAGTTTCCTCCTAACAGCACAACCATTAAACCATGTGCCATTTCATGATACCAAGTTGACAGTAAAGTTAAGGGATAAACAATTATTTTACCGCCGGGAATTTGCCACACAATTCCAGTAGCAAAGGCAATTGCAATTAATAAAGTTAATCCCATCCGGTCATATAATACTAAATTGTCGCTATTCCACAATTGATTCATAAATAGTATTGATAAACTTATTAATTAAAAAACTAACTTACATATTTTTTCTAATTATTTTATAATCTTAGTTGCTGAATAATTAAAGTTATAAGCATTACATTGTATCAAAAATTTACTACAGCACTTAGTACAGATGAATTATCTAGCTCATTTATTTTTATCAGAAGGTACAACAGAATCTCTAATTGGAAATTTTTTAGGAGATTTTGCCAAAGGTTCGATAGATATCTATCCCAAGGAAATAATCAAAGGTATTTATTCGCATCGCAAAATAGATAGCTTCACTGACTCTCATCCTATATTTAGGTCAAGTAAAAGTCTTATTAGTCTTAAAAGAAATAGGTTTGCAGGAATTATGATTGATGTATTTTACGACCATTTTTTAGCTAAGAATTGGTCTAAATATTCTACTGTTTCACTCGAAAATTTTACAAATAATGTTTATCAAGTATTACAAGAAAATCAAAATATACTTCCTGAACGATTAAAGCGTATTCTACCAAATATGGTTGCATCCAATTTGTTAGCATCATATAAAAGTATATGTACTATTGATAGAGTGATAAACAAAATTTCTCACAGAATTAAAAGAAAAAATAATTTATTTGGTGGAGTCGAAGAGTTATTTTTCAACTATCAGCAACTTCAAAGAGATTTTTCGCAATTTTTCCCAGAATTAATCGATTACACAAAAAACTACTGCTACTAAACTTTAAAATCCACTGTCATAATAAAGTAAACTATTCTCGGCTCAAATCAATCATGAGCGATTTACAGACAAAAATACCAACTGACACTTGGGTAGTAGCATCTTGGGATGAATATATCCAAATCATCGAAAATCCTGCTTATGAAAAAGCGAAGGGCTACTATTACAACGGTAGAATGAGGATTGAAATGTCAGCATTAGGAAACGACCATTCGCTAGATCATACGCTGATTATCTTAGCAGCTAGTAACTACGCAGCTATCAAAGGTATTCCGATGACTGGAAGAGATAACTGTACCTACCGTAAAACTGGCTGCAAAGAAGTACAACCTGATGTTTCTTACTACATTGGAGATAATGCCGATGCAATTCCTTATGGAACTTCTATAATTAATCTTGATGAATTTCCAGCACCAAATTTGGTAATTGAAGTTGCAAATACTTCTCTTGCGGATGATAAAGGGGAAAAACGTTTGCTTTATGAAGAGTTAGGTGTGAATGAATATTGGATTGTAGACGTAAAAAACGTGCAAATTATCGCTTTTTTGATAGAAAACCATGGTAGTCGCCGAATTACTCAATCTCATGTACTGCCAGGTTTAGATATCTCAATTTTTGAACAAGCTTTTCGTCTTTCTCGTCAAATGAATCATAGTCAAGTTATTGCTTGGTTATTATCGGAATTTCAAAAATAATATTCATTTGATATTTGATAGTTGTTGATAGTTGATAATTGATAGTCGTTTTTGTGAAATCTACAACTAATAATTAACCACTAACAACTAACTACTAACAACTAAAATTGCTTATAATCGCTGAAGTAGACTTAAACCGTGTGTATCGGTACCGCAAGTACTGTATAATCCGTATTCAGCAGCTAATCGCTGTATTTGTTGCGATCGCGTTGCACTAGGTTTCCAAGGTTTGGGATTGTTATAAGCATAAAAGCTTTCCACACCATCGATACCTAATTGAGCAGCAGCAGGAATCAAATCAAAATGCGTTCTTCTATAACGTGCTGGATGAGCAAGTACGGCTAATCCTCCAGCTTGCTGAATAGCAGCAATCACATTCACAGCTTGATACTCGGAACCTGTAACTAGTTTTCCCTGAGTGTAAGGCTGTATACTCGGATGTTCCACTTCAAAAGCATAACCTAAAATGTGAACTTCCACATTCAACAGATTAGCGTTAATTTCAACACCACTCCATAAATAAGGTGCATCAGCAGCAGGATTATTGGATTTCCAATCTTCCAACCATTTTTGAGCAGCTTGATAACCATCAGTACTGTGATGGTCAGTAACTGCAAGTCCTTTCAAACCAATATTAATTGCCTGCTGCATTAATTCTGAAGGTTGTATTTTACCATCAGAACATACAGTATGCATATGAAAGTTATAATTATTCGGACAACTCTGTGCGTCTAAATTCTGAAATACTTCTTTTAAAAGCGTCTTAGAAGCACAAGTACGGGCAAAATTCACAACCATAGCCTTTTCTTGTGTAAAATTATTTATTCTTAACACTCCACTCGCTCACACTGTACTCCGGAAAACACTAATAATCCGGATTTGTTTTACTACCAACTTTTTGCGTTTTTTTAAGCAAATTTTTCAATATGTTAAGACTAACTTAGCAAATTTTAATCTTTATGGTATGAGTACTTTCGATGAATTATCAGTATGGCAGTGATAAATCATTCTAATTACTTAAGTAATTTAGCGTCAAAATAGTTTGTCTACAATAAGTCAAAATACTATACACAGAAATATATCGCCTTTTTTTATTGAAAAAGATGCATTAAATTCAATTAATATTTTTATAAATATATGTATTATTTATTGCATTAATTTAGTAAACCAATTAATTCCCCACTGCCAGAAATTACCTTACCGATGGTATAAGCTGCAATATCTTGGAATTCAAAAAAGCTAATTGTCTGCTGTGCTTGTGACGGTGGAACTAACACAACGAAACCAATTCCCATATTGAAAGTATTGTACATAGCTTGCTGATTAACAGAACCGACTTGGGCTAACCATTCAAACACGGGTGGAACCATCCAGCTATCGGCTTGAATTTCTATGGCTTTTCCTTCTCCCAAACATCTGGGTAAATTTTCCGGTAATCCACCACCTGTAATGTGAGCCATTGCGTGGATTTCTATCCCGGCTTTTTGCGCTGCTAATATTGATTTGACGTAGATGCGTGTCGGCGTTAAAAAAGTTTCACCTAAAGATTTACCGCCAAATAAACTTGGGGTATCATCCCAACTCAATTGTTTATCGTCAATAATTTTTCTTACCAAACTAAAGCCATTGCTGTGTACACCAGAACTAGCTAAACCGATAGCGATATCTCCGACTTGTAAAAGAGTTCCATCAAGCATCTGACTTTTTTCAACTATTCCTACACAGAAGCCAGCCAAGTCATATTCACCGACTTGGTAAAAACCGGGCATTTCAGCGGTTTCTCCTCCCAGTAAAGCACAACCAGCTTGTTTACAACCAGAAGCGACACCCGCAACCACTTGAGTTAATTGTTCTTGATTGAGTTTACCTGTGGCTAAATAATCCAGAAAAAACAAAGGCTCTGCACCGGATGTCAGCACATCATTAACACACATAGCCACCAAATCGATGCCAACAGTATCGTGACGGTTGAGAATATTAGCAATTTTCAACTTTGTTCCCACACCATCGGTACCGGAAACTAAAACAGGTTGCTTATAACCTGGGGGTAACTCAAAACAACCTCCAAAGCCACCCAATCCACCAATTACTTCCTTTCTAAAAGTACTATGAACCAAATTACGAATTTGACCGACAAAATCGCGTCCAGCTTCAACATCGACACCTGCATCCCGATAGTCCATATTAGTTGTTAGTTGATAGTTGACAGTTGACAGTTCTTACACCTTTAACCTTTAACCTTTGACCTTTAACCTAATTAGTTGATAATTATTAAAATACTTGATTTTCGATACCAACCCACCATTCACCTAAATTCATTAAATCTTGGTGGATATCTTGGAGATTTTCGGCGTATTCGTTTTCTGAAAGCGTTGCTCGGCTCTCTTCTAGTTTAAGAAGACGTAATTGTACTAACAACCAAGGTTTAGAAATACTTTGAGTCGCTTCAATATAGCGTGCAAGTTCCGTACTGTTCATAGGATTATTAATTGGTCGTTGGTAATTGATAATTGTCAAAGAAACTTTGACGTAACTTTACCAAGAATTTTGTTAAGGGGAATAAAACCGTAAGAGCGGCTATCAGTACTTGCTTCGGGGTTGTCTCCTGTAAGAAAACAAGAACCATCTTCAAGTACTAAAGCCACTCTCTTAATTATTTGCTTTGTTTGATAGGGATGCCGTGCAACTACGATATCACCTACTTGTGGTAGTTTTTGCCGATAAGCTTGTGGGTTAAATAATATTTCCTCACCTGGCTGAAGTTGAGGAAGCATAGAAGAACCGCTAACGCGCAATCTTTTTCGTATTCCTAAAAGCAACTGTAGCAATTTTAAAGCTGTTCTTAGTTCCTCATTCATAAGAAACACGCGGAAAGCGAGAAACTCAGTTACTTTAGTACGGTTTAGGTAAGCGACACGAGTGGTTTTAATCACCGTGAATATTTATTGAATGCTAGTTTTTGAAATGGATATAATCCCAGGAACTAGCAAACCCGTTTAAGTCCCTTCGCACACCGTTAATAAGATGTCCTTTCTAAAAGCAACTAAACAAATAGTTTTAGAGATAATCCAGGCTAGGGAAATACCTGAAAGTCTTTACCAATTAACGGCTCAAGTGCTAGTCGCTGCTTACGTCGCAAAGTTTGTTCTTCACAAGCTCAATCCCTGTCTTGGTTGAGTCAGTGACTGCGAATTCAGCCAAGTTTATCGCTTTACCGACATTTTAATAATTGTTGGTTATTAACCCAAAACTAATTTTAATTTAAATTAGCTAGCTTTGTACCAAGAAACATCGCGGTCTTTGGTTGCCCAGAACATATGATGAATTTTATGTACGGCTTCCATTAATTCGTTAGCGTGTTGGAGGCTAACTTCTACTTTACAAGCGGAGCAAAGTTTTGCTGCTTTCCAGAAAGTATCGTGTAGATCAGGATATTTTTCTAGATGTACTGGTTTGAAATAATCTGTCCAAAGAATTAATAAATCTTCTTTAGTTTTTTGAGCTTGTTCTTCCTTAATAGCAATGTAGCGGGACAAAGTGTTGTGGTAAGCAACCATTGCTGCTTTGTCGCTGCTTGCTGGAGGTGCTAAATCCATGATTTTTTTGGTCATGGAGAGTACTGCTTCTGCTGTAATTCTAGCGGAAGAAGGGTCATAAACTCCGCAAGGGCCGTCGCAGTGAGCGTGTACCTGTGGTGCGGGAAAATTGGATTTTAACTTAGCAGCAATTTTTCTGAACATAGTTTTGATGGAGAAGGCTTAATCTTCAAGATGTTTGTAGAAAGTTTGGGTCAGCAAAAGTTAAAATCTAGAACTCTTGATTTTGACTTTACTATCCCCCCCTACCCCATTTAGCTTAGTGCTATTGTGTAACCCAGGCAACCCTCCATCTTGGGTAACTTCCCTTCTATAAAGATATTTTTTATTTTCGATTCGATTAGAAATCTAAATAATACGAGATGCAATGTGAGAACTCCATCACCTGCAAAGGATGACAGAGCCTCATAATCATGCCACAATAAAAACTGGTCGCTAAATTCTCCAATTACAAAAAATAGATGTTAAGAGCTAACGGAGATTACAAATGAGCCAAGCACTGCTGATAAAAGTCCACAATTATAGTTGTGACTTGATCAATCGTTAAACCATCGGTAACTATTTCTATGGCATCTGCGGCTTTTCTGAGCGGTGAAACCAGCCTGGTACTGTCTTTCCAATCCCGTTCTTTAATGCTGCGTTCGAGTTCCTCAAGGCTCACTGACGGCTGTCCTTGTTTTTCCAAATCTTGCAGACGGCGGTGTGCGCGTTCGGTAACGGTTGCAGTCAAAAAGATTTTTACCTCAGCATCAGGAAAAACTTGAGTACCGATATCCCGTCCTTCCGCAACTAAACCGCCTTTTTTACCCCAGCTTTGCTGTTGTTTTACCAAGGCGCTTCGCACGGCACTTTGTGCGGCGATTGCTGATACTTTCGATGTTACCTCGGTTGTCCGAATTTGATTAGTAACGTCATTCCCATTAATACACACCTGCACCGGCGATTTGAAATCTTCACTGGGAGTTAATTTAATTAAACAGCAGTTTGCCAACTCGGCGATCGCGCACTCATCATCCAAAGGGATTCCCTTTTGCAATACCAGCCATGTGACGGCACGATACATAGCACCTGTATCTAGAAATACTAGTCCTAGCTTCGCCGCGACTTGACGAGCTACGGTAGATTTACCGGCACCAGCGGGTCCATCGATGGCGATTATCGGTTGGCGATCGCGCAAAATAGTATTGTCAATCAATCGTGTCGGACCAACATTAGCGGCGATCGCAATCATTCCTTCCTCCTGAATTTCATCTAAGGGTATTAACGTAGTTGGTTCAATCAATTCAATATATTCCACAGATACAGTACTGACCATTGCTACTTCATGAAGAACAGCTTCGATCAGCTTGTTTCTTTTACGAACTCCGCTGCGAAAAACAGCATGAGCTTTCTGCAAGCCACGATGCAAAACAGCTGCTTGCTGTTTCTGACTTGCACTTAAATACTGGTTGCGGGAACTTAAAGCAAGACCACTCGCTTCCCTGATGATTGGACAAGCGACAATTTCTATTGGAAAATTAAGATCCGTAACTAGCCGTTTAATGATGGCTAATTGTTGAGCATCTTTTTGACCAAAGTAAGCCCGGTCTGGCTGCACTAAGTTAAAAAGCTTAGTAACAATAGTAACCACACCCTGAAAATGTCCTAGCCGAGTACGACCACACAAGCCTGATATCATATCAGATGGTGGAGTAACTTGTGTAAAAATTGAATCTTGTATATTCTTCCGAGCAACCCCGATCTCTTCCGGATTTGGTACAAACATAGCATCTACCCCAGCTTCTTGGCAGAATTGCTGATCTTGCTCTAAAGTCCGGGGATAGCGTTCAAAATCTTCTTCAGGACCAAATTGCAGGGGGTTGACAAAAATACTAACTATGACTATGGCATTTTCTTGCCGCGCCCGTTCAATCAAGCTTAAATGACCCTGATGCAAAGCTCCCATTGTAGGAACTAAACCTACTGCTGTTGGGAAGCGAGTTGTAATTTCATGGGGTAGTGGCTCATCAGAATGCAAAGGCAAGATTCGCCAACGGAGTTTATTCAAATAGCAGCGTAACGCTGCGACCGTTGTCAACAGGCGCACAAAAAAACCTCTATCTACTAGCTTTCCCCCGTTAGTTTATATCCGAATTTGGGGAAAGGGGCTAAATAAATAGAGGAATCTCAAGATTATTCTGGATTTGGGATGGGGGGACAAGGGGACAAGGAGATGGGGGGGATGGGGGGATGGGGAGAAATAAATCAATTTTTTACTTTTTATCCCCTATCCCCCCAACCCTATTCTTAACCTTTGACCTTAAACCTTTAATCTTTCACCTTAACTCCTACCTTCCTAAAACTTCAATTTTGACTGGTGCAACACCTCTACCAATCATTTGGATCACTCGTGCAGCTCCATGGGAAAGGTCAATAATGCGACCACGAATGAAAGGTCCCCGGTCGTTGATTCTGACTACGACAGAACGACCATTATTTACATTCGTAACGCGAACTCTGGTACCGAAAGGCAAGCTGCGATGAGCGGCTGTCATTTTTTCTGGATTAAATCTTTCACCAGAGGCAGTCTTATTACCCGAACCATCATAACCGTAGAAGGAAGCCATACCTCTGTAACTTCTTCCCCCTGTTCTACTTGCAACCTTTGTGGGAGGCTTTTTAGAGGTTATTTTTCTGGCTGTCGGTTGTTTTTCGGGATTGGTTTGAACTGCTGTTAATTCTGGGGGTAAGCCATCAATTGTATAGAGAGGAGATGCTTTACCAACGAGTCTCCGCAAGCGATTGGTAGCTTGGAGTGCATCTTGTCTGGGGTTTTGAGTTGCATCGGGAAGAATTGTATCACTGTTGATTTCTACAAGTTCGGAGCCGTTAACTTTGATGATGTAGCGTTCGGCTATAGACTTAGCTCCAGACTTAGATTGAGCGCTTCCGTTCCAACTAACGGTAATTTTGCTAGCGTCAACTTTGCGATCGATTAAATCGTTGATTTTTGCGGCTACTAGATTCGCTTTCTCTACAGGATCGCTGTAGTTGCTCTCAACTAGAATTGCTTCTGCTGAACTTAAAAAGGTGAAAACAGGAATGTTGCGAACGTACAGAGTTACTGCCTGACGACCTGATAACTTATGTGCATAAACTTTGGTAAAAAGAGCATTCGGTCCTTTAGTATTTACCCCTACTGCATTTTGGCTGGGCATTTTTTGAGAGGTCATTGATGCGGATGTTGCCGTTTGAGCGCGGCTAATAGAAGTTGTTCCAACAAAGGTTGAAAGTACAGTTACAACAGTCCACAAAAGTTTTTGATTCATGCTTCTAAGTAATAATTAAAGCGACAAAATATCTGAGGCTTGATGATTCACACAACGACGGAATAAATATACTAATCGGTCGCGAAATCCCCCAAAATTTGAAACTTTTTGTTCTCACGATTTATTTATTAACTGCAACACACTAACACGAAGCTTGCAACTTGGATATCCGAAATTTACCGTAGATTACTGTCAAACTAGCAGAAATTAACACCGCATTGCAAGGGTAAAACCGTTGTCTCACCTTGAGTTTGACAATGTAACAATTTTTAGATAAATTACAAAATTTATTTTTTATAATTTAAGTGATTAGAAAATTAAATCAATCGTCTGTCTATTGACTCTAATATAAACATTGATACATTTTTTGGTGATATTAAAGTATTTTATTCAACCGTTTTTTTCCCTAAATGATACTTAGGTAAATCTTCATTAGTTTAGTAATTAAAATAAAATACGGATAATAGTTGAGTTATTCTAATCAATTACAAATGACTTATTTCAACTGATTACGGCTGTACAACCCATATATTCCCGGAGTTTGAAGGAATATTCTGCTAGTAAATACGATTATTCTTTAAGCCCTAACTGATACTGATTATTTATTTAAATCTGTTATGTAACAGACAAGTTATGAATTAGATAGTTAATAAATCACAATTCGGGTCTAAATAAATTAGTTACATGATGCAAAGTATAAATATTACGGGTAAGAGTGTATTTACAAGATTATATTTTGCAGTAAAAAAATAACAAATTATGAGATAATACGCAGCATTAATATTTTAAGTGCTGCGATATTTTTCAGTATTATCGAATTTAAAAACCTAGATGAGGCGATTTGTCAAGGGTGATTTGAGTTACTGGCAATAAATAATCAATAATGCATAATTACCAATTACCAATTACCCATTACCCATTACCAATTATTCACACTGAGATAATTACACCTGCACTTTGCACTGCCATTCGATTGACGGCACATACAGCATAAGTTCCAGGTTCAACGGTGGCTTGAGTTGTATGTTTGGATAAAATTCGCTGAAGTTTCCAATTATTACCACTCTTTTTATAAAGCGTCCAAGAACGAATTTCACCACCTCCACTAGCCCAAATAATTTTACGGTTTTTGGTTTCAACTTTAATTGGTGATGTTGGTGGTAAAGTGTTTCGCCATTGCATTACAGGTACTAATGC
>JBHJOU010000317.1:0-7437 GCA_050329355.1 Rivularia sp. (in: cyanobacteria) | reverse complement strand
CAGATTCTCTCATGATAATCCCTTAACAATATATGATCAGCCGCAACCTAGCTGATATTAGTTTACAAATGTTTAAGAACATATTTAAGCATTTAAGCAATTTGTTATAAAGTCCTGCTCTATCGTTCAATTAAATATCATAAGGTTCCCGTTCTCGCTTCAATGTCAAACATAGAGTTATAGTTTACGGCATCACAGCCAAAATCTGAAGTAAAATAAATTGTCTTGCATGGGGAAAAGTATCAATAATTACATTTTCTCCAAGTGAGATACTTCATTGGTATTGCAATATATCAGATATAAATTTACCATTTCTCTCCATGGACAAATATATAGATATTTTGTAGATATTTGATAGATAGTTAAAAATTCAATTGGTAATTCACCTGACATAGTTATGATGTCTATTATTAAAAGACTTCCTTGGCTTTCTCTCGGACTTGTACTACTGACTTACAGTGTATTTGGGTGGATATTATCTCAAGAAAAACTGCCAATATTCCTATGGGTAATAATTATAATTGGTGGGTTATTTTTAATTGCAGCCTTAACTACTCCTTGGTCAAAAACTACCGAATATTTTCGCTTTTTATTTAACACAAAGCTTAAAACTTTTGGGTTAGCTGTTTTAGGCGCTTTCCTATTCTTTCTTATTTTTGCCCACTTCCGAATATTTCTGAATATTCTGCTAATGTTTAGCGCAACCCTTTTAGTCAGATTAGATTTACAAATAGCCAGATTTAAACAAATACAAGCCTTCTGCTTTACTTCAGCGTTTTCAATAGCAGGTTTGATGTTAGGATTTTTATTGCATCAATTGAGTTTATGAGCAGCAGAATTGGTATGGGGAATTGGTAATTGGTAATTGTTAACTGATAACTGGTAATTAAATCCGTGAAATCTGCGAAATCTCTTTTAATTTGTGGTATTATTATATTTTTTTTAAATACAGTTAAATACAAAAAATAAGACGAGCAAAACACCCGTCTTAGAAATATATTTAGGAATATATTTAATATATTTAATTAAATCCAAATCGGACTTAAGAAGCAGCAGTTGCCATCTCAGGCTGAGTCGCACTTGCATAAACGCTAACTTTCTGACGGGTTTTACCTTTTCTTTCAAAAGCTACAACACCGTCAATCAAAGCAAACAAAGTATCATCTTTACCGATACCGACATTGTTACCGGGGTGATACTTTGTACCGCGTTGACGCACCAAAATATTTCCAGCGCGAACGGTTTCACTACCGAAACGTTTTACACCAAGACGCTGAGCATTTGAGTCACGTCCGTTACGAGTACTACCTGTTCCTTTCTTATGAGCCATAATTTTCTCCTTTTGATATTTAATATTAAGTAAAGTTTTGAGTGAGGAGTTATGAGTTAAGAGTAAGAATTTATTACTTACCATCTCCTTGTCCCCTTGTCTCCCCATCCCCTTGTCCCCTTATCTCCTTGTCTCCTTGTCCCCTTGTCTCCTGATACCCCATTCCCTATTCTGCAACAATTTCAGCCGTTACAGCTTGCACGGGTAATTCTTCAGCAACAGTTTCAGCAATGGCGATCGCCGTACCATTCATACTAATGGAATCAATCATCAAACGAGTGATTTCTTGACGATGACCCCGTTTTTTACGGGTTTTCTTTTTCGGCTTCATCTTGTATACCAAGACTTTGCGACCTCTATAGTGCCGCATCACCGTTCCTTCTACTGTTGCTCCCGACACCAGAGGTTGTCCTACAGTAATTTCGCCCTCGTGATGCACGAAGAAAACTGTATCTATAGTAACTTTATCGTCCGGTTCGTTGTGCAGTAATTCAATATCGTAAAAACGACCTGGCTCAACTTTTAATTGTTTTCCGCCAGTTTCAATAATTGCGTAACTCATTTATTTATCCTTAAGGTTGCCGTACAGGTAGCTGGCTCTAAATTAATTGCTATAACCAGCTTTTACAACGTGCCTACCTGATCCGAGCAGGAATTAGATAGCCGACAGACAATCATACTATTACCACGGCGCATTTTGCAAGTTTTAGGTTGCCCAATCTGGATGGGGAAGTTAAAAGTTAAGAAAAATGATCTGATACCTTTTCCCGAAGAAAGATGATATTGATAAATCGGTTAGAGACTTTGCATCGCAAGTTCTGGGAGATATTTTGATTTATATAAAAAATTCAGTGAATGGTATGAATTGTTAATTTATTGCGAAATATGAAAGCAGATAATATTTATGACGAAAATACTTAATGCCAAAAATTTTTAGCGACTTAATAAAGCGTAATCAGGGTTATTTATTTTTGCCGAAGGATTAAACATCGGGTGATAAAAAGAGCAAGCTTTCCAGTGGCTTTTAACTAAAGCATTATTTAATAGACTGCAAGTTCCCCCACGCTGCCCTACAGGCGTATAGTGTTCGCAGTATCTACAACTTAAAGCGGAACGATTTAAAGTAGTCATAACTATCTCATGGCAATAAAAAATACATTACACTCTGTACTTTCTAGCAAATAGCTAGCTGATCGCCAAGCCTTTTGAGGAAGTTCAGATTATATGATTAATGATTGCGAAAAATAATTAGACATTCTACTATCTTTGGATTGATATTGGTTTATATTTCTCAAGTATGAGAATTATTGAATAACTATATAAATCGGAATATAAACGGAATGAAAAACTTAATTATATAGATTTTAGTAAATTTATATGAATTAGCGGTCTCAAGGTAATTCCACAATTTAAGTCCTTAAAATAAGTTTTTAGATGGGTGTCTCAATTAGATTTGTCAGACTTATTGATAAAACTTGAAAGAGTATTAACATTTATCTGAAGGTATAATAACGGTTTAATGGCATGGACTATTATTATTCTATTCATGGTTTTTATGAAATATTTGCAGTTTTCTAAATCTTTGATAGGTAAACATCCCGTATTAACTTTAGGTATAGTTACTGATGAGGATAAGATTGAAGATATTTCAAAATTGCTTGAATATTGGCATCTAGAGGATTAACGGCATCGAGTTTAAGGCGATCGCCCTCCCATGATTGCCACGCTTCATAAGCAGCACGCATTCGTTCCACATGATGCCAATCGACTTCTGATCTGCCTGGAATCTCGCGTTTACGTTTTTGAATACGCTGACGATGCAGCGAAATATCTGAGCAGTTTGTTTCAATTCCGTAAAAGGCTGCATGGTAAGAATGAGCTAATTCCCGCCAATGCTTTCGTGCTAAAACGGTGTGTGCGGGTGTATCTATAATGGCAGACTGTCCAAGACACAATTGTCGCTGCGCGAGCATGGTTAGCAAGGCTTCAGCGGTAATCACAAAATTATCTTGATTAGGAACACGAAACTGGACTAAGGTTCCTAGCATCCAATCGAGGGCAAAAACTGGTATTTTCAAAGTATGCCCTATTGCTTCTGATAAAGTACTTTTACCAGTGCCAGGAATACCAGAAAACACAATTAGTTTGATGTTTGGTTGCATTTTTTCGACAGATATAGACATGACGATTTTACTTATATAACAGAGAGATTATTGATCAAATCTATTTTTCCCAATCGAATATGAAAAGAATAGAAGTAGAAGCGAGAACCATATTTGTAGGCTTAGCGGGGAGTCACGGTTACGGATTAAATCGTGCCGATTCCGATTACGATTGGAGGGGTGTATTTATTGCCCCTAAACAATATTATTTGGGATTTGATAAAGGTATCGAGCAAAAAGATCACGGTTGGAACGAACCGGGAATACATTCTTTTTTAGATAATAGCCAAGATACTGTTATTTATGAACTGAGAAAAGTTATTCAGTTATTAGCAGGAGCAAACCCCAATGTTTTAGAATTATTGTGGTTAAGTGAATATCCAGTTTTAACACCAGTTGGACAGCATTTAATTAATCATCGTCAGCTATTTTTGAGTAAAAAAGTTAAGCATACTTATTCTGGTTATGCTTTTGCTCAAATCAAAAAAATAGAAACCCATCGTAGATGGTTATTAAATCCACCGCAATCTAAACCATTACCATCCGATTTTGACATAGAAGACGAAACACCTTTAGCAAAAGAAGAATTAAACGCTTTTCTAGAATATCTCTATCTCTTAATTAGGGGTAAAATTGAATTTTTAGAAGAAGCAGAACAGCTTTACAAATTATTGACGGCGGATATCGACTTCAAAGGAATGTTAAAACAACATCCTTTACCAGATGAAACCGTAGAAAAAACTCAGCAATTTACTAATAGCCGTAAAGATTTTATTCGGTTACTGCAAAAAAGTCAGAAATATCAAGTAGCCTTGAGAGAATGGCAAGCTTATCAATCATGGAAAGAAAATAGAAATCCTCAAAGAGCGGGGATGGAAAAATCTTCCGGTTATGACCTCAAACACGGGATGCACTGTATTCGATTGTTACGTAGTGGCTTAGAAATATTACGTACTCAAGAAGTAATTGTGGATAGAAGAACAATCGGTGATGCAGCAGATTTAAAAGCAATTCTTAACGGCGAATATTCCTACGAAAAATTAATGCAAATGGCAGAAGATTTAGTAGCTGAAATGGAGAAAATTTATCAAGAATCAGCTTTACCCGACAAACCAGATTTAGAACATATTAATGATTTATGTATAGAATTAGTAGAAATGCAAGGGTTTTGAATGACAGTTGACCTGGGACAGTTTACTGATAACTGATTATGGGATTATAAGTACTCAGACAGAATTAATTACATACCAAAATTGGATGTTTCCTATTCCCTGTTCCCTGCTCCCTGTTCCCTATTTCCTGTTAAATTAAAATAGTAGCAGCTCCACAATTCAACTATTTAATTAAAATGCAAATTACTCAATGTTTGCACACAGCCATTCTCGTCAGTGATTTAAAGCGCGCCGAACATTTCTATGGAGAAGTACTAAAATTACCTAAAACAGAGCGATCGCGAAATTTCCCCGGTAGTTGGTATCAAGTGGGCGAATATCAATTACACCTGATAGTAGCACCTTTACTTGCCAACCATCCCCAAAATGAAAAATGGGGACGCAACCCCCACATTGCTTTTTCAGTTTCCGACTTAGATGCCGCTAAAGAGCGGTTATTAAATTATAACTGTCCGATTCAACCAAGTGCTTCCGGTCGTCGAGCTTTATTTACCCAAGACCCAGATGGGAATATTATCGAGTTGAGTGAACAGTAATTAGTTGACAGTTGACAGTGGACACTTAAACTTTAACCTTTAACTTTTAACCTTTAACCTTTAACCTTAAACCTTTAACCTTTAACCTTTAACCTTTAACCTTTAACCTTTACAAATGAAGTTCGCATATACTTACAGCGATCCTTTATTAGAACAAACTCCCGAACCTGCAAGTTTAGGTTGGGAAGTTGATAGAATTTATCAAGATTTGGGAAAAAGGTCAGAACTACAGCAATTATTTAAAGATTGTCATATAAATCCTCCAGATTGCGTTTTTATTCGACGTTTGGAAGAGTTGGGAGATAGTGTAGAGGAAGTAACATCGCATCTTTCTCAATTTGAAGCAATGGGAATCACCCTCGTTGCGGTAGAACAAAATTACAACTCCACCACAAAAGCTACTAATACCCACGCCAATTTACTTAAACTATTACACGAAATTCAGCAACAAAAACGTAGCCATCGCATCCGTCAAGCCTATGCACGCAATCGTTTGGATGCTGTACCGCCACCTGGTAAAGCACCCTACGGTTACCGTCGCAGCAAAGCAAAATATACAATTGACCGTAGTACTTCCCCGGTAGTGAAAGAATTTTTTGATCACTTTTTACTGTACGGTTCGTTACAAGGCGCTGTAAGACATTTAGCAAAAAAATACGCTAAAAAAATCTCCGTTACTACTGGAAGACGTTGGTTAACTAATTCCGTATATCGTGGTGATACTGCTTACCGGAATGGAGAAATTATCCGTGATACCCACAATGCAATTATTTCTCGTGAAGAAGCAGCGCAAGTTGATCGGCTTTTGCGTCGCAACAGTCGTTTACCCTGTCGTACTGCAAGTGCGCCGCGTTCTCTAGCGGGTTTGGTTGTATGTAGCGAATGTCGAACGCATATGAATGTTACTCGCGTCACGCTTCACAGACAAAAAAAAGAGTATCTTTATTTACGTCCTATTAACTGTTCTCAAAATCCGAAATGTCGTGCTATTTCTTACCAAGAAGTACTACAAAATACAATTGAAACAGTTTGTCGTGACTTACCTCAAGCAGTAGAAAAAATTAATTTTCCCTATTTTGATCGGATAAAAAACAATTTAACTGAAGCTATAATTCGCCAACAAAAAATATTAGCACAAATACCGGCTTTAGTCGAAACTGGTATCTTAGATGAAGAAACTTGCAAAATCAGAGCTTATAAACTCCGCATCGAAATATCTACACTCCAAGCCGAATTAGCAATTTTACCGCCAGTAAATTTACGCTCCGTCGCTCAAGCCGTTTCCATCCCACAATTCTGGTTAGACTTATCAGAAACAGAACGAAGATTTTATTTTCGAGAATTTATTCATCAAATCGAAATTATTCGTCAAGATAAACATTGGAATTTACAAATTATATTTATTTTTTAAAAGTTAGTTGATGGTTGTTAGTTGATGGTTGTTAGTTGATGGTTGATGGTTGATAACTGTTAACTGATAACTGTTAACTGATAACTGTTTACGGCTTCTTCCCAGTATTCCGCACATTAGCAATTTTACCAATTAAATCAAACCAAAAAGGCGCACCCATTGCGATCGCAATACCGCTGAGAATCCAACCGGGAATTGCTCGTGCAAATCTGAGAAAAGACATCGGATTCGCGTTGCGTGACGGTAATAAACCTATTTGCTGTTTAATATTAACTTCAGTCCAACCAATAGGTAAAGAGATATCCGATAAAGCTTCTTCCGTTTGACTTCTAAGAGTGCCGATATCTACATATTTTAAATTTTCTTTATTTTGGACTACTATTTGTCCAGCATTATTAACAATTGTATTTCTTAAGGCTGAATCAGTAGAAAGTCTGCTTACCATATGAAATGCATCAGCATTTGCTGCTACAGCCATAGTAATACCAATTAATAAAGCGACTCCTTTGGCATTGCGCTTATAAACTCCACTAGCTCTTTCCATTGAACTGTTAAAAGAGTTTTGCATTTCTTGTCTTAATAAATTAATCCCAGATTCTGTAGATTGAACTCTTGATTGAGTACGATGAGCTAAAACAGCCAAATTTTCTGCAATTGATTCCGGTAAAATTTCTGTTAATTGCTCAAATTTTTGATAAGTTTGACTATCTTTATCTTTAATTGCGGCTTTAAATTCATTGTAAACTCCACTACCTTTTTTCATTAATTGCACAATTTCGCCAACATTCGGTTGCAAACCTCCTAAAGTAATTGTTCTTTCTTCAGA
>JBHJOU010000690.1:0-2742 GCA_050329355.1 Rivularia sp. (in: cyanobacteria) | reverse complement strand
GCCAAAACTAACATTAGGGGTACGACTACCAGCATTCTCAACATTAAAATTAAGAAGCAATTGCCTAAAGTTGGCGATATTAGTTGTTTTAATGCAAATACACCGAATATTTGAGAATTAGGCTCGAAAATTACTTTAATTGCAACATTATAAATAGATGTGGCTACCGTGGAGAGGATAATCAACAATAATCCTTTGGGACGTTGCCAAAATGCTTGTATCTGTCCTGAAAGCGGTTGTTGTGTTGTGGTAGGTTGTCGGGGAGCTTCTGAAGCAGTTTGAGGGTAGGTTTCTGGTAAGGAAACATTCGCTCCTCGAACTGTAGAAGTTGCGGTGGTAGTATCCGCAGGTGGGGGAGTTATTTCGTTTTGTTCTTCAAATAAACTTGGTGAAAATGTCTGTTGCTGGGGAGTTTCTGTTTGCGAATCGAGAAAATCTTCTAAGGGATCAATTTCTTCAATTTCTTCAACTTCTTCAAGTTCTTCTAACGGTTCGTAAGCTTGAAATTCCCTCTGGGATCTTCTTTTGGTAGTACTTTCCAATTCTTGACGAAGACGATTTACCAGTTCTACTAAAATCGCTTCCCCTTGCTCCTGTTGCAATGACATTCGAGACAACTGCTGAGAAAGACTACTTTGATAGTCCTGTAAATCTTGTTGCAGGGTGTTGAAAGCCGCATTAAAAGCATTACTTACAGATTCTTGATTCTCAGTTTGGGTGTACGTTCCCGATTGAAGAGTTGTGTTTCCCGTCGAGCGATTAGCAAGTTTTTCAAGTGAAGCTTGTAACTGCACAGAAATGTGATTTCCCAAAACTTGCGCTAGCTGACGCATTAACACCTGTAATTCATCTATTTGCCTTCCACCTTGTAACTGCTCCCTTTGTTCTTGGAGACGTTTGATATCATCCGCTAAACGGATTTTTTCGCTCTGTAGACGCTGGACATCATCCTGCAATGATTTGAGCAAATTCCGCTGGATAATTTGTAGTTCCTCAGTGAGAGCCTGTAAAGCAGATTCTGCTGACCCGTATGGCTCATCTGCTCTACGTGGCTTGTCTGGTCCGTGATCAAATCGTCCCATTATGACCTATCCTCTGCCGCTTGTTTGACCACCTTTGTGGCTTGCTATTGACTTATTCGGCGCTAAGATTGTTACTAGTTTTCTGTATTTTCTCAGATAAACTCTCTTTTTTTAAATCAATTGATAGCAAGTAGTATAAAAGGTCTTTTAAAAAATATCATTAACAAAGGAATTTACAAAACTTATTTTTATGATTGTAAATCAAGGAACAATTGGTTATCAGTTCTTAATTTATTGGAAATTAACACTAAGACAGGCAACACATCCGAGTATTGATGTTCTACTTTTTATACCTCTACAATATTTAGATCACTGTCACAATACTTAGCAAAATGACTTGGTAAAAAATCAAACATAAATATTCGATGCAGCTATCTTTTATCGTCTCAAGTATTTACCAACAATAAATTTACAGTTTTTACAGTTTTTTAGGATTACTTAGATTTTATTTCATACTTAATTAAACGCACTGAAATTCCTGATACATCTTACACTCAGAATATCAAAAATCCGCATTAAAATTCGAGATTACCCGAACAAGACCAACCCTCAAACAAGCAGTTACTTACTATGTTGTAACTATATGAATTTTTCAATAAATACTGGCAACGCAAATAGAGTATTGATTTAGTGATGTTTGTCATCCCACAATAGGAATAAATTTAGAATGAGGTCAATCACAAGTTTTGCAACCACCTGAAGAACATTTTAGAAAACTAGAAGCCATATTCCAAAAGCACGCTGAAGCCCTAGAATCTGAAGTTCGGGCTTTACAGCAAGCAGACGAAACCGCCCAGTGGAGTTCGGCATGGAAGAAGATTTATAATTGGCGCTTTGCTCAGGTTTTCGCACGTCAAAAGGTTTTCCGTAACTGGGGTGCTGATGCTGCTGCGTGGGGACTGTTGCCAGAAAGGTTTTATCCCAATGACGGGAATCAAGAAGGTTAAGGGAAGATGGGGGGACAAGCGGATAAATGTATCTCCCAATCGATATTGTTGCTGCTGATATCCATCGCAACATCGAAATTATTAATCCTGTAGATACAAGTATTTAGTTAATCCAACATCCTACTATTGAAATTAATAAATAATTTTTAGGCTTCGTTATGAATAAAAAAACCAAAAAAAGCAAGAAATCAACAAAAGATTCTCAAAAAAATAGTGCGGACAAAAAGCGTCCGGTTGATTCAAAAGGCTTAGAAATTGACCATACTTTTAATGAAGATGGCGATCGCCCTGTTGCTAAAAGTAATTTTGAAGTTAAAGAAACCTTTAATGTAGAAAATCAAGCGATTGCTCAGAGTGATTATGAAGAAGGTGACATTATTCATGTAGGCGGTGAACGCCCTGTAGATCCAAGCCATTTAGAGATTGATCATACTTTTAACGAAGATGGCGATCGCCCTGTTGCTAAAAATAATTTTGAAGTACAAGAAACCTTTAATGTAGATGGTGAACGACCAATCGAGAAGAGCAATTTTGAAGATTCGGAAATGATAAATGAAGACGGTCAACGTCCGGTTGATCCAAGTAATCTAGAAATTGACCATATGTTGAATATTGATGGACAACGTCCGGTTGGTAAAAGTAATTTGTAAATACACTGCATAGTCCAATCTAATAATATTTAATGAAATTATCGATCCAAATCGTGTAGATAA
>JBHJOU010000631.1:0-5888 GCA_050329355.1 Rivularia sp. (in: cyanobacteria) | reverse complement strand
TTGTCCTTTAGTGGTTACTCGCGAAAGAGTGAGTAAATCTTCAATCAAAGCCTGCATTCTTTGGGCTGCATTCTCCATTCGTTGCAGATAGTCGTATCCTTTATCTGTTAAGGCATTTTCGCAGGTAGCTTTGAGGCGATCGCCAAATGCGATAATTTTACGCAATGGTTCTTGTAAGTCGTGGGAAGCAATAAAAGCAAATTGTTGTAATTCTTCGTTGGAACGAGTCAATTCTTCTCGCTGACGGGTTTCTTGTTCTAACATTTTGGCTTGGGAAGCAGCTATACCAATTTGATCCGCTAATTGTTTTAATAATTCGGTTTCCCATTCATTCCATTCACGAGGACTAGCACATTGATGAGCAATTAGCAATCCCCAAAGTTGATTTTGCGTGATAATCGGAACTACTAAGTTGGATTTTACATCAAATCTTTGCAGTAATTCTAAATGACAAGTTTGGATACCAGCTTGTTCGATATCAGTAATGGCGCTAATCCTGCCTTGGCGGTATTTTTCGATGTATTCTTGCCCGAAGCAAGGATCATTAATGTTCTGTCCATAAACTATGGGTAAACCCGGAACCACTGCTTCTTTAACGGCTACTATGGAACCATCGCTAAATATTCGCAGAATTAATACACGATCGGCATGAAGTAACTTTTGTACTTCCGTAACGCTGGTTTGGAGAATTTGATCGATTTGTAGGGAAGTGCGAATCTTCAGAGTGACATCAGCGAATAATTGCGATCGCAAGTTTTGTCGCATCAGTTTTTCTTGTACGCGCTTACGTTCGGTAATATCCATCATTGCCCCAATCATCCGCACAGGTTGCCCTGTGTCATCGCGTACAACGTAACCACGGTCAAAAATATCAGCGTAAGAACCATCTGCTTTGAAAAAACGGTATTCATTAGCCCAAAATGGTTGAGTGCTTTTGATCGCAGCTTGAATGTCAGCAAAGATTCTGTCTCTATCTTCTGGATGTATATGTTCGTACCACCAATCAGCGTTATCTTCGACAGTTTCTGCTGAGTAACCAAATAATGTTTGTACCGAATCGTTCCACCAGACTTTATCTGTAAGTAAGTTCCAATCCCAAACAGCATCGTTAGTAGCGCGAGCGAGTATTTGAAAACGCTGTTCGCTTTGTCGTAGTTGCTCTTCTGCTGATTTACGTTCGGTAATATCCGTATGGGAACCTGCCATCCGTACTACATTACCATCCGCGTCCCATAATGCTTGACCCCGTGTTAAAATCCATTTATAAGTTCCATCTTTACAGCGAACCCGATGCTCAGTAATATAAAAGGGAATTTTATTGTCAAAATGGTTTTGAATTGTTTGCATGACTCGATCAATATCGTCGGGATGCACCAAATTTGACCATTCATCTAAATTATTACCAATATCTTCATCAGCATAACCGAGCATTTCTTTCCAGCGAGTCGAGTAAAAAACTTGATTAGTTTTAACATTCCAATCCCAAATACCATCATTAGTACCTTTGACTGCTAATTGCCAACGTTGTTCACTTTCTCTGAGGGCATCTTCCATCCGTTGACGTTCGATGGCTGTAGCTAAAACATTAGCGATTGCTTGTAAAAAAAATGTATCGTCTCTGCTAAATGTACGCTGTTTTGTGGTATGCGCTCCCAAAATTCCGAAAGGGCTATCTTTTCCGTGAATTATTACCGATAATCCGCTAACTACATTGTGTTCTAACAATAATTGTGGTCCTTGAAAGCGGGTTTCATTGATTAAATTTTCCACAATTACAGCTTCTGAGGAATTAATAGTATAACCAGCTTGAGAATTTTCGGCAGCATTTATGATCGCTGTTCCCACAACTCCAGAATGCCAACCCACACCAAAGCGCAACAGTAATTGATTACCCCCCGGTAATAATTCCAAGATTTTGGAATACTCTACATCAAGACATTGTGCAATGGTGGTAACAGCTTGCTGCATCAAACTATTTAAATCCATTCGGGCTAGTGCAGCTTGAGAAAGTTCTGCAACCAATGCTTGTTGACTAGCATGAACTTCCAAAGCTTGCTGTGCCTTTTTACGAGCAGTAATATCCATATCAATTCCCGACATCCGCAGAGCTTTTCCAGAAGAATTACAAAAAACTAAACCACGAGAAGCCAACCAGCGAACAGTACCGTCGGGTAAAACCATACGATATTCAATATTGTATTCTTCTCCTTCTTCAATAGCACTGTGCAGCGCTCGATCGAGTAAATCTCTGTCTTGAGGATGAACAAAACTCAGAAAATTTTCATAAGTTTCATTTAAATTTAAATTTAAACTTGCTCCCTCAAATAATGATCTAATAGTATCCGACCAAATTATCTTATTAGTAACAATATCCCAATCCCAAACGCCCATATGAGCAGCCGACAATGCAATTCTTAATTGTGCTTCGTGCCACTGTGCTTGTTCGGTTTGCTCGCGCAATTTTTGCATGGTGCGATCAGCTTCTAATAAACGATGCACCCGTTGACGTAACACTAACCACTGAATCGGCTTAGTTATATAATCGGTAGCACCAGCATTAAAAGCTTTTTCTACAGAACTTTGCTCATAAAGAGCAGTAATCATTAATATCGGGATATCTTCCCCCCCAGGAAGTTGACGCAAACGCTCACAACATCTAAAACCATCCATCCGTGGCATTAAAGCATCGAGCAAAATTATATTTGGTTGTAATTGAGTATAGACTGCCAAAGCTTCTTCTCCATTAGTCGCTTCAGCTACCGAATATCCCGCCGATTTCAGCAATTCCCGCAACTGCATCCGCGTTAAATCATCATCATCTACAACTAAAATTAGATTTGTCATGACAGTTGACAGTTGACAGTTATCAGTTATCAGTTATCAGTTATCAGTTACCTCTTGCCTTTAACCTATAACCATTATTTTAAAACCGAATGCAAAGTCGTTAATAATTCCCGTGCAGTATATGGTTTGGGTAAAAAAGCTGTATATTTAGAAGCTTTCTCATTCATATTTTGTTCGTTGGTTGGTAGTCCGCTAACAGCAATCATGCGTAAACTAGGATTCATTCGATGTAATGTCTTTATGGTAGTTGTACCATCCATATTAGGCATCATCATATCAACTATTGCCGCACGAATTTGATTTTTATGCTGAGCATAAAGTGCGACTGCTTCAATTCCATCATTAGCAGTCATTGCTTGATAATTGTGCTGTTGTAAGGAAGTTGAAGTAATATCTCTAATTGACGGTTCGTCATCAACAACTAAAATTAATTCTCCATTTCCTACAGGTGTTGTCAAACATTCAGTTGTTTGGATTACATTGCTTTGGGCTACTGGTAAATAGGCTTCAAATTTTGTTCCTTTACCTACAGCACTAGATACATTAATAAATCCGTTATGACCTTTAATAATCCCGATGACTGTAGATAAACCTAATCCTGTACCTTTACCAAACTCTTTGGTTGTGAAAAATGGCTCAAAAATTCTATCCAACAATTCTGGAGTAACACCAATCCCCGTATCGGCAACGCTAATAACTACATAAGAACCAACTTTAGCATCAAGGTGCATTTTGGCATAGTTATCATCAATTATAATATTCTCAGCACAAATAGTTAACTTGCCGCCATCTGGCATCGCATCACGAGCATTTAGACACAAATTCATTAATACTTGATGTAATTGGGTATTATCGCCGCATATATGCCATAAATTTTGTTGAATATATTCATTAAATACAATTGATTTCGGAAAAGTTTGTTCGACAATTTGCTTCATTTCCCGAATTAATTCTGTCACCTGAATTATAGTGCGATCGCCCTCGATTCCTCTGGCAAATGACAACACTTGTTTTACTAGATTAGCACCGCGTTTGGCGTTGTTCTCCACGATTTCCAGGATAGAAATTTCTTTGTCGTTACGACTTTTATTTCTGAGCAACTGTACTGACATTAAAATTGGTGAAAGTACGTTGTTCAAATCGTGAGCAATACCACTGGCTAAAGTACCAATACTTTCCATGCGTTGAGCGCGTAAAAACTGCTTTTCTAATTCTTTTTTCTGGGTAATATCAGTATCAACAGTTAAAATAGATTTGGGTCGATGACGCTCATCTCTAACTAAAGTCCAACGACTTTCTACAATAATTTCTTTACCTGATTTACCGATTTTTTTTAATTCACCTTGCCAAGAACCATGTATTAATACTTCATGATAAATATCTTGACACTTCGATGATAAAACTTCCGGTTTTAAAAGTTCATGAGCATTTCGATTTATAGCTTCCTCTTCTGTCCAACCATAAACTTTCTCTGCACTTTTATTCCACAGTAAAATTTTGTGAGATAAATCTCGCATGATAATAGCATCTGTTGCAATATCTAACAATGCTGCTTGTTCGCGTATTTGATGCTCTGTATGCTTGCGACTAGTAACATTTTCAAACATATATAGCCGCGCAAAATCTTGGTTATCCTGATTGTGAATTGCTCTGGAAAAACGGCGGATAGTTAAACCATCCGGTAATAAAATTTCATCTTCACAAACACATTTTTCAATCAAATCTGGTTGACAAACTTTCACAAATCCTGGAAATTGAGATGTTAATTCACAGCATTCTGCCACAATATCTTTGTGTTTTAATTCACCACTTTCTACTCCTTCTTTTAAATGCTCAATACCCCAAATTTGATAAAAACTGTGATTTGCATACAAAATATTCCCAGTTCGTTTTTCTACCACATAAAACCCAAGGGGAGAAACGCTGGTTATCGAACGTAAAAGTGTTTCTTTCCAACGTAATTTTTCTTCTGCTTCCTTACGTTCGGTGATATCATCAACTAAATAAGCAAATCTCTGATGTTCCGCACAATTAACAATAGCAGATACTTTCGCTTTTAGCCATTTACTACCATCATTTGTATCGTAAGGATACTCAAAAGTTATAGAAGATTGAGTGCGTTCTGTCTGATGATAAAAATCAATCCATTGCTCGATCAACTGCCGTGAAATTTCCATATCACTGACAAAACGATTTTGCATTTCTTCTGGAGTCAAACCTAAAAATTTTGCAGCCGCATTATTACCAGAAAGATGCAGAATATTATCATCCCGCACTTCAACAATTCCCATCATCATCGGTGCGCTATCAAAAAAACTTTTGATGGTACTTTCGCTTTCATCTAATGCTACTTTTGCTTGCTCATATTCTTCTTTGATATCTGTTAATTTATTTAAACTTGTTCGTATTTCTAACTGCTTGATTACCAAACGGCTAATCGCTTCTAAGGATTTGATTTGTTCGGAATTAATCGAACGCGGAACTACATCGATCGCGCATAGAGTTCCTATTACCTGCCCTTGAGGTGTTACTAAAGGTATACCAGCATAAAATCTAACGTACGGTTCCGAAATAACCACCGGATTACTGGCAAAGCGATCGTCAGCCAAAGTATCGGCAATAATTAAAGTTTCACCGAGGCTGACACACAACGAACTAAATCCAACTTCTCTGGGCATTTCAGATATTTCCAACCCCACCTTCGCTTTAAACCATTGACGATTAGCATCAACAAAATTAATCAGCGCGATGGGTGTTCCCGCAACTTGCTTGGCTAATAAAACCAAATCATCAAAAGCAAGCTCGGGTAAAGTATCGAGAATCGAATACTCATATAGAGCTTTTAACCTTAACGCTTCATCTTGAACAACCTTTTTATTCATTGATCTTTCCTACCATTACCAAATTTTCTGGGCGCTCAGAAAAGCAAACTAATACACAAACTATCGATAGGAAAAAATCATCGCAGGTGGTTTACGAAGGCTACTAGCTAAAAACTCGTTGGCGAACACCATACACAACTACATCCTCAGTTTGATTAAAGC
>JBHJOU010000868.1:0-3364 GCA_050329355.1 Rivularia sp. (in: cyanobacteria) | reverse complement strand
TAAGCAGTTTCATAAGGGAGAAATTGCCAAATGTCTTCTGCCATGTGAGACAATACTGGAGCAATGGCTTTGGTTAAATTCTCCAGGGCAATTTGCATTACCGTTTGACAACTACGACGACGAGATCCATTTTCACTACTGATATATAATCTATCTTTACCCACATCTAAATAAAAGTTGGATAAATCAACGATACAGAAATTCTGCACAGTTTGGAAGAAGCGGGAAAATTGGAAGGTTTCGTAAGCTTGAGTAACTTCGGTAAACACTTCTACCATCCGATGCAGCATATATTTGTCAATTTCGGGTAAATCTTCAAAAGCTACTGCATCTGTTTGCGGATTAAAATCATGCAAATTACCCAGCAAGAAACGCGCTGTATTGCGAATCTTGTTACGGATATCCATGATTTGTTTCAAGGTATTCTTACCAATGCCTACGTCGTTAGTGTAGTCTACTGAAGACACCCACAAGCGCAATACATCGGCACCATAAGCGGGTTCCTGTTTTTGATTTTTCCCCCCTTCAATCACAATTTTGGGGTCAATTACATTACCTAAAGATTTACTTTGCTTAAAACCTTTTTCGTCTAAAGTGTAACCGTGAGTCAAAACAATTTTATAAGGTGCGATACCGTTAACTGCGACGCTGGTAAGCAAACTCGATTGGAACCAACCCCTGTGCTGGTCGGAACCTTCTAAATACATATCAGCAGGATAACGCAATTCCGGACGCTGTTCAACTACGGATGCCCAGGAAGAACCGGAATCAAACCATACATCCATTGTATCCATACTTTTACGGTATTTTCTGCCGTCATTCCGGTATCTTTCTGGCATTAAATCTTCTACGGATAATTCCCACCAAGCATCACTGCCTTTTTCGGCAATAATTGCTTGCACCTGTTTGATAATATCTTCGTTCAACACTACCTCATTGGTTTCCTCGTCGTAAAATACCGGAATCGGTACACCCCAACTGCGCTGACGAGAAATACACCAATCGCTTCGATCTGCAACCATCGGTGTGATCCGATTTTGTCCTTGAGCAGGAATCCACTGTACGGATTTAATCTCTTTAAGGGCTGTTTCGCGGAATTTCTCCACCGAAGCAAACCACTGTTCGGTAGCGCGGAATATTGTGGGTTTTTTTGTCCGCCAATCGTAGGGGTATTTATGAGCGTAGGGTTCGTGTTTAATCAGCGATTTGGCTTCTGTTAATGCATCAATTATTGCTTGATTACCTTCACTAATTTGGTTATTTACACCGACTACTTTTAAACCAACAAACTTCCCAGCTTCCTCAGTAAACTGACCATTTCCATCCACCGGAACCAAAATCGGTAAATTGTAACGTTGACCGACGATGTAGTCTTCTTGACCGTGACCGGGGGCAGTATGCACCAAACCAGTACCGGATTCAGTTGTAATGTAATCTCCGCCGATGATTACCGGAGAAACTCTATCAAATAAAGGATGACGGTAAGTTGAATGTTCTAAATCTTTACCTTTAAAAGTGGCTTTTACCGTTAATTTCGCGTTAAAGGTTTCTGCAAGACGTGGTGCTAAATCCGCAGCGACAATTAAATATTTAAAGTCAACTGCTGTTAAATTCTCAGCTTCTACCACAGCATAATTAAGCTCTGGATTCACTGCTACAGCTAAATTACCCGGAATTGTCCAAGGTGTAGTCGTCCAAATTGCTACACCCAAATTAGGTAAAAACTCTGTTAGTTTAGCTTTTACCCCCTCCGCTAAATTAGTCATCGGGAAAGCAGCGTAAATACTCGGTGAAGTATGTCCTTCGGGATATTCTAACTCAGCTTCAGCTAAAGCAGTTTGAGAACTAGGACTCCAATGCACGGGTTTTAAACCGCGATAAATATAACCTTTCAAAAACATATCGCCGAAAACAGCAATTTGCGCGGCTTCGTATTCAGGATTATAAGTTAAATAAGGATGCTCCCAATCTCCCCAAACGCCATATCTCTTAAAACTTTCCCGCTGCTCATTCACCGCTTCTAAGGCAAAATCTTTTGCCTTTTGTCGCAGTTGTAAAGGAGTTAAACTCTGCCTTTCTGCCGACTTCATATTTTGTAAAACCTTCAATTCAATCGGCAAACCGTGACAATCCCAACCAGGGACATAATGAATTTTACGACCTTGTAATATTTTGTAACGGTTAATAATATCTTTAAGAATTTTGTTTAAAGCATGACCAATATGTAACGAACCATTTGCGTAAGGTGGTCCGTCATGTAAAATGAATAATTCGCCAGGATTCTCTTGGGAAAGGCGTTCGTAAACTTGATTATCATGCCAAAACTGTTGAATTTCGGGTTCGCGCTTCGTAGCATTTGCCCGCATATCAAACTTAGTTTTAGGTAAATTTACTGTATTTTTGTAGCTTCCTGATTCAGTCATTCGATTTTGGATTTTGGATTTTGGATTTTAGATTGCTTCTTTTTGAAGACTTTGATTTGTAATTCCTATTATGGTAATCTTACCGAAATTTAGCTTGAAGAAAAATAAGAAAAAAATTGTGCTGCTTTGTTACTTCCGATCAAAAACTTCGCCTAAATCGCGATCGCAACGAGCTTGCACTAGGCTCACGCCATTAATTACCGTTAAAAGGCAGTATAGCCGGATTTGGATAAGGAAGCCTGATTGAATCGCGTTTTTTTTCCACATCAAGGGGCTAATTATTGATTTGTTCCCACCCGTTTATAGGCTTGGTCAATTTTTCAAAGGCTTTTAGATAGTATATACAGGTTTCTCAGCTAATTTTTCACAATAACCATTAACAATAACCATTAATTTTCATATAGCTTAATAACCAATTTGCAGCGGTTGCTCTACGTGTTTCTCTGGGGCTAAATTCGCCTATTTTGTAACCAGTAAAACCCAGTTGTTCTTTAACAATTTGTTTATTTTCCTTGGGAATCGAACGAGTCAACTTAACTGTTGGGGGACGATTAGCGATAAAATCTGGTGGTTGAGGATATTCTGTACGCCATTCTTCAGATACATTACTTGTATCCCATTTCTCTGTAGATTCATCGTAGCGATAACCCAAATAGTGCCATACCAACTTGTTAACTGTGGTATCATCAATTTCTTCTTTGAGAATCGCCCAAATTGTATCGGTGTTGAGAGACGGTAGTTCCATTTTAGATTTTGGATTTTAGATTTTAGATTTTAGATTATATTTAAGGTCTTAACTTCCAAATTCTCATTCAATAGTTTTAGGACTTACGCAACTGGCATATTTTGATTGTAGGGGAGGCAAAACGCGGTGTGGATTTTCCTCCCGCGTTATTGCCGTTGCTGTGACACTTCGCTTGATTGTTAACGAAATATAATGG
>JBHJOU010000657.1:0-5132 GCA_050329355.1 Rivularia sp. (in: cyanobacteria) | reverse complement strand
ATCGAGTAATCAATAGGAATTACACAAATAAACCCAGGTTTTATGCAAAATCCTTGTTTTGATGACCAGATATCCAGGAAGAAACCGGGTTTTTGGCTTCAAATAGGAAATACCTGTTCACTCCGAGCCCTGTTAAGAGTTGCCTTTTACTGGCGTTACTCCGGAGGAGTCTAGCTCCGCTAATCGCCACGCGCTACATTACTATTCTAAAATAAAACTGTTTGCTATAATTTTGACAATGGCAATTTATATAACACCGGATTTTTCTCAATAAAAATACGGATTTATGGTTTTTGCAGTAAGATTAAATACTGAAAAATCTCAATAATACATCAAAAAATCATAGAAGTCGGGTTTTTTGGAAAAATATCCATCACACCAGACAATCCGTCGTAAAAACCCGACTTCTCACCCTACAGAGTAATCACAGAAGTCGGGCTTTTTGAAAAAATATCCATCAGAGCAAATAATTCTGGTAAAAACCCGACTTCTTACCCTACATCAAAAAATCATCATTAATATAATCTCGGTTTCTTCTCAGTTAAAATACTGATTCCGTTTTTTAAGTATTTTAAAATACCAAAAAAACATAAAAAAGCAACAAATCTACACATAAACACATTTTTTTTCTCAGTGCGTAGTTATTAGAATCACAAAAATAGTTTTTAATGACAAGAATATCATTAATAATGCAAATGGTTTCATTTAACTAACGAAAATTCGTTGTTTTTGAGACGTGATATAAGTCACTTTTTAAGTTAAAATAAAAATCTTGGTATAATCTGTTTGGACCTATCGGTTTATTTAATTAAAGCCTTTTTAGCTTGCTTTGAGAAAAATGTCAATCAAATAACGGTTAATTTGAAGTTAATCCTTGTTACCTATTTCTTAATATAGATTTATTTTTTAAGAGAAAGGTTTAGAGTAACAAAGCATGATATTAATGGATAAATTATAAATGAGTGAATTAAATATAGATGTACAAACAGATTTACTGCAAGCAATTCAAGGACACGCGGAGGGTGTTTCATTTGAAGCCAAAGGATTAAAATTACAAGATATTCGCATTTCTGAAATACAATTACAAACTGACGATATTGATATCAATCCTTTCAAAGTATTGTTTGGTCAAATTGAATTAGAACATCCAATAAATGCAGAGACTAGAATTGTAATCAAAGAAGTTGATATCAATCAAGCTTTAAAAATAGATTTAGTTCGCAACTTATTAGAAAAATTTTTGACATTTGATGCAGAAACATCAATTGTGAGTATGTATCCGCAAAATCTCCAACTTCGTTTACCAGGAGATAACAAAATAGAAATTGAAGGAGAGATAGTTTTAGATTCGGGTTTAGAAAATAAACTTTTAAAATTGAAAGCGGAGGTGCGGTTAGTATCTTTAGAAAACCCAATTATCCTTGATGCTTTTAAATGTAATACTCCAGACGGAATTGATTTAGAAGTAATGAATGCATTGATAGATAAAATAAATCAACTGCGGAAATCGCCTTATTTTGAATTCAAAGATGCAGCATTACGTCTTACCTCTCTAGAAGTGCAACAAGGTAGTATAATGTTGCAGGCGCAAACTCATCTTCAACAAATACCCGATAATATACCCTTAAAGTCGTAATTTTAAATCGGTATTTATATAGCTGAGGTAGGATGTATATTTTTGACATAATTACTAATATAATTTAATGAATATATTCCATATCTAGAATCTAGAACTATTAATCATGCAACAGTACGATGTTGTAATTATCGGTGCGGGACACAATGGATTAGTTTGTGCTGCTTATTTATTGAAAGCTGGCTATAGCGTCGTATTATTGGAAAAGCGTTCTGTGCCTGGTGGTGCAGCCACGACAGAAGAAATATTACCAAAAGAAGCACCGGGATTTAAGTTTAACTTGTGTGCGATCGACCATGAATTTATTCACCTTGGACCAGTAGTTGAAGAATTAGAATTAGAAAAATATGGGTTGGAATATTTATATTGCGACCCAGTTGTTTTTTGTCCCCATCCAGACGGAAAGTATTTCTTAGGACATAAGTCTTTAGATAAAACTTGTGCGGAAATTGCTCGTTATTCTCAACGGGATGCTGTAAAGTACAAAGAATTTACAGAATATTGGCAACGGGCTTTGGGTGCGATGATTCCGATGTTTAATGCACCACCAAAATCAATTTTAGATATTGCTGGTAATTATGATATTACGAAGATAAAAGATTTATTTTCAGTCATAGGTTCGCCTTCCAAAACCTTAGACTTTATACGTAATATGTTAACTAGCGGAGAGGATATTCTTAACGAATGGTTTGATTCGGAATTTCTCAAAGCACCTTTAGCTAGACTTTGTGCCGAATTAGGTGCGCCACCTTCCCAAAAAACCCTGGCAATTGGGGCGATAATGATGGCGATGCGTCATAATCCGGGAATGGCTAGACCTCGTGGTGGTACTGGTGCATTAACACAAGCTTTAGTGAATTTAGTCACAAGTAAAGGTGGTGTGATTTTAACCGATCAACAAGTAGAAAAAGTGTTAATTGGTGATGGGAAAGCTGTAGGTGTGCGGGTTGCAGGTGGTAAAGAGTATCGTGCCAAAGAAGGAGTAATTTCTAATATTGACGCGAAAAGATTATTCTTGCAAATGATAGATAAAAGCGATGCAGATGCAGCCGATCCAGATTTATATGAAAGGTTAGAGCGTCGTATTGTTAATAATAACGAAACCATTCTTAAAATTGACTTAGCATTAAACGAACCGCTACGTTTTGAAAATCACGAACACAAAGATGAATATTTAGTTGGTTCTATTTTAATTGCCGATTCTGTAGCTCATGTAGAACAAGCTCATAGTTTGTGTACCTTGGGACAAATTCCTGACGCTGACCCTTCAATGTATGTGGTAATGCCAAGTTTTCTTGACCCCAGTTTAGCACCTCCAGGAAAGCATACTGTATGGATTGAATTTTTTGCTCCTTATCAAATCAAAGATGCCGAAGGTACTGGTTTAAATGGTACGGGATGGACTGATGAATTGAAAAATAAAGTAGCAGATCGAGTTGTAGATAAACTAGCAGATTATGCGCCAAACGTAAAAAGTGCGACTATTGCTCGTGCTGTAGAAAGTCCTGCGGAATTAGGTGAAAGATTAGGTGCTTATAAAGGGAATTACTATCACATTGATATGACATTAGACCAGATGATTTTCTTCCGTCCTTTGCCCGAAATCGCTAATTATAAAACCCCAATTGATAATTTGTATTTAACAGGTGCGGGGACTCATCCAGGTGGTTCAATATCTGGAATGCCCGGACGTAATTGTGCTAGGGTATTTTTACAGAAAAAGCAACCGATGCAGCAGAGTTTGAAGGATGCACGAGAATCGATTGTCTCTACCTTTGAGTCGCTGTTTAAAGGGAAGTAATCAATCCCTTCTGAAGCTGATTAACAATTTGGGTGTGTTATGGCTTTAGCCGCATTTCTCACAAACAAGAAGGAAGTTGGAAGTGGTAGTGAGTAGTGGGAAAATCAATCCGTCACTCAATGTTTACCATTTACTTGTGAGAAATCCAGGTTTAGCCTAACGCACCAATTATTTTGAAGATAAGTAAATAAAATGTGAATTTAATCTCAATTAAATAGGAGTTAGTAAAAAGTTATATTTTTAATTGTAGAGGAGTCCAAATTAATTTCCAATAATCGCGATCGGCACGCGCTCCGGAGGGGCGATCGCAATGGTTTTTGAAATAAGATAAGATCGAATTAGGAGCGGCTTTAATACAAGGAATTGGCTGTAATCGTATATAGAAGATTGAAATTGAACCAATTTCTTAAATGAATAACCCTGTAATTATTGTTGCTAGGAAAAGATGGACGCTAAGCGGTTAGCACCCTCCTATTGATTAAATAATTTCATCCCGAATACAGATGACAAACCGGATACAAAACGAATGTAATAGATGTAGCGTAGCCAATGCATCAATATGACACAAAGAGTTTTAATTTTAGGAGGAAGAGGACGTATAGGTAGTAGTGTTGCTCAAGATATCGCTAAACATACACAAGCGAATATTACCGTTACCGGACGCACAGCTATACAATTGCGGCACGACTACTCTGTAGAACACCTCGTCTTAGATTTAGCAGAAACTGAAAAACTATATGAAGTTATTTCTCATGCCGATATTGTAGTTCATTGTGCAGGTCCTTTTCACTATCGAGATACTGAAGTTTTGCAAATTTGCATCGAACAAGGTGTTAATTATGTAGATGTTAGTGACCATCGTTCTTATACTAGTAAAGTATTAACACTTCACGAACAAGCTGCTGAAAAAGGTATAACAGCGGTAATTAATACAGGTATTTTTCCTGGTATTTCTAACAGTATGGTGCGTCAGTGCGTTGAACAATTCGATCAACCAGAAAAGATACATTTAAGTTATGTTGTAGCTGGTTCAGGTGGTGCTGGTGTGACGATGATGCGAACTACATTTTTAGGGTTGAGAAATCCCTTTGAAGCATGGATAAATGGGAAATGGGAAACAATTAAACCCTACAGTCAAAGAGAACCGATTACTTTTCCCCAACCCTACGGAAAAACCGGGGTTTACTGGTTTGATATGCCCGAAACATTCACTTTACCTAAAGCTTTTCCCACAGTTAAAAGTGTAATTACTAAATTTGGTTCGATTCCCGATTTTTATAATCATTTAACTTGGATAACAGCAAATATATTTCCTAAATCATGGATTCAAAATCGCACTGGTATCGAATTTTTGGCTCATGTGAGTCATTCGATGACCGATATTACTAATAATATTAGTGGAATTGGTGTGGCAATTCGCTCAGAAGTTACGGGAATAAAAGATGGTAAAACAGCAATTTATTGTTCAACTTTAGCCCATGAAAATACGGCAATAGCAGCCGGTTATGGTACGGGTAGTATCGTTCAACTATTACTCGAAGGTAAATTGAAAAAGTCGGGAGTTTATCCAGTTGAAGAAGCATTATCAACTGATTTATTTGAAGAAATGATCCAAAGTAGACAACTCAATATTAATCATGAATGGTTATAGAATTCATTCTTAAGTTTATTTATTTATGCACCTTTTGATAGAAG
>JBHJOU010000769.1:0-7448 GCA_050329355.1 Rivularia sp. (in: cyanobacteria) | reverse complement strand
GTCGTTCCTCCTCGCAATGACGGAGAAGTTTGAGTGCGATCGCGTTTTTGGGGTGGTTGTGGGAATTGCGATCGCGTTATTAGGAAAGTTGTAGAGATGGCGATCGCATTCCAGCTATCCCTAAAAGTTACAATAGGTATAGTATTTACAGGAAAGGCGAAAATGAACGCAAAAGACAACATCAAAGCTGAAATTGATAGCCTCAACGAAGAATATCTAGATGAGCTATAGCAATCCTAAATGAATCATGAGAAAACACCATATTCATAGATTTTTGGAAAGTAAAAAAATTGACCAGATACTGATAACTCGAATAAAGCCTTAACTACAGAGAAAGAATGACAGAAAAAATAAAATTCTCTAATCAATCTTTTGGCTTGTAACCAAATATCTTCTACAGGGTTCTGCTGCGGAGCAGAGGCGGGCAAAACGTTCACAAGTCACTATCCATTCTCTTTTTTCTAAGGAAGCATTTAAAGAATCTAAATAATCTTTTATTTTTTGTGAACGATGATAACTTGCACCATCCCAAATTATTAAAAGTTTTGATTCTGGACGCTGAGAGCGCAAAAATTCCAAGAAATTAATTGTATTCTCTGAGTTTCCTTTTTCGGCGGGATAAATTAAAAATTCTTTAGTTCTATAGTCTAATCCACCAAAATATGTTTGTCGCTCCCTCTCATTTACTATCGGAATTGAAATTCGTTCTTTTTTCTTTCCCCAAACATAACCTTCACTATCTCCCCATAATAAATGACATTCGTCAACCATGAATACAGCTAGTTCTCCAGACCGGAGGCGGAGCGTCTCCGGCTCCGCTCTATTTCGACTCGTCGCGACTCCAACAACTGACTAATTTCTTTTTTTTTTGAACTAACCATTACTGAGTCATACTTAGGATTATTAGATTGGGTTTTCTTCCAACTTATACCTGCTTCATTAAATAGTTCATAGTAACTTTGTTTTGACTCGAATGTAACTCCATACTTTGATGCTAGTTGGAACTCTAACTCATCTAAAGTCCATCTTTCTTTAGAGCGTAACCATTCAACTATTTCAGTATGTTGTTGTATGTCTAGAAATCCTTTACTTCCTTTATATGCTAGTTTTAAACTCTCTACTCCGTTTTGAAAAAAGGCTTTCTTCCATTTACTAATGAACCCCGATGAAACACCCAGTATCGGCATTATTTCTTTATGTTTGTATCCACGTAACAGCATTTTTACTGCAATCGCTCGTGTAATTTCCAGTTTATCTTGGCTGTTTTTGATAAAATCTTCCAGTGACTGAATCCACATCGATACACCCCAGATACTTGTTGCAATCACTACTAATTACTTCTATGAGTATTTTCTCACGAATGATTCAGGATTGCTATATTAACCCGATTCAACACTTGAGAAGCTAGTTTATGACTATGAACTAAAATCCCTATTTCCATATTTAAAGTAAATGCATATTCGGTCAAGTTAGCACTAGAAATAAATATATGTTCGCTATCTGCAATCGCGCATTTTGCGTGTAAGGAACCATAGCGTCCTTCTGCATCTTTTGTACGTTTATCAAGCGACCAATTATATATTTGAGCTTTTTCAATAATTTCTTTATCAAATGATGTTCTAAATCCAAAAGATATCTTTCCTTCACTGGTTTCTGGAGTTTCGGCAATTAAACGCACCTTTACTCCTCTATTGATTGCTTTTTTCAATGCTTGAGAAATTTCTGGGATTTTATAAATAGCGAAACTGATAATAGTTAATTCTTGTTTTACTTCTCTAATTAATTGTAATAAAACTTGGTCTGTTCTCCGAAGCGGTATGGTATCGTTTACCGGACCAGTCCAAACTAATTCTAATGATAATTCTGACTCTGCTTGTGTTTGACAATATTTAACTGTGGAAATTGCGGTAGCTAATGTTTGAGCGTCAATATAAATCGATTCTTTTTGCCAAGCATCTAATAGTTTCGATATAATTCTCCGGAAGTTAGAATTTGATAGTTGTTCAATAATTAACTTTTTTAAGGTATTATTACAATAGGATTTCCCGTTATCATTTAAAACTTGAACTACAGAATTTATAACTGTAGATGGAAGCTGGTTGGCACAGTCGTAAATTTGCGCTAACAGCGATGCAGGTAGATTCATGATTCATCATCGAAAAATGCCAGTTTAGCAAATTGTACGGTTGGAACTAATACAGAACGGTCTAAGTATTTATTCCCACGCTCGCAAGATGTTTCGGGGCTAAATAAGCAAGCGTGACAAGCTGCCCAATGCAGAGATGTATTACCTTGGAAGGGTGTATGTTCGGCGCATAAAGGGTCGGAAGCACACAAGGCCATTTGTTCTAAAGCTTGGTCGATATGATGTCCCAAGGTTAGCGCCTCTCCCAAGCTGACTAATCCCCCTAAAGTCCCTTCGCTATCGGGAGCGGCTGTGTAAATTAGTACTCCAGCCATTGTTTCACCTTCTTCTTCTGGTCGTTTGGAATAAATTCTTTCTTTGAGGCTAGCTGCATTGTAACCGCATTCAATCGCCATTTGACGCATCAATGCATGAGCGAAGGAATGAAGTAAAATGTAGCGAACACCGGGAAATCTGACTTGTTCGGGATCGAGGGAGCGAAGTTTACACCAACTGTTATGAGCTTGAATTGCTTGATTTTCGTAAGTCTTTAGTTGGTTATCTTTTTCCCATTGATGAAGTTTACTTTCTTTGAATTGAATAAAAATACCTTCCCCTTTAACTTCATTTGCTGGAACCCATTTGGGTTTATTCCGACACAGAGGAACTTGATGTTCGTTGAGAATTTCTCCAGAATCAATGAAATCACCGGGGGATTGAATTCGGGTAAATCCGATCAGAGCGCGAACTTCTCGCAGTCTTTGAGCGAGGACTACTTTTTCGATATACTTGGAATAACCCGTTGGTGGTGAAACGGTTTTTAATTGGAAGTCGGGAGTATTAAGACGGGGGTTAGCGTTGGAAAAAACTTCCCATTCTGGCGTTTTTAAATCTCTGATGGCTGATTCGTCTGTATTCTCCGGCTGATGTTGTTTCTGCTCGATAATTTTCCAAACTTTTTCGATCGAATGTTTTGATAATTCTTGTAATAATTCTGGAAATTGATTTGTAGCTTGAAAAACTTGAATCAAGGTTTCTAAGGTTGTTTGATTGGGTGCTTTCCCTAAAGAAGTCCAATATTTTTCGACTGTTTGTACTAACTGATTTGAAGTGGTGGGTATTGATAAAGCTGATAAAGTGATCGGGAACCAACTATTTGATGCACCGAGCAAAATAGTTTTCATTTGTTTTTCGCATTCGTCATCAAAATTGCGTAAATGGGGATTACGAGCGCGACACCTGGGCATATTTTTCTTGCCTTCCTCACCAAAAGCATCCGATAATCGCCGACGAGCATCACAGCGATCGCACTTTACTTCAATATCTGTAGGAGAACCAGAAACACCTAATTCTTCTAATCGCAATGTTCCTTTACAGCTAGTATCTCCCCTATGAACGAAATAAACCCAAGGAAAATCATCTAAATGTCCTTTTTCGCAAGATACTAGAAATTTTGCAGGAATTACTGTAGGCTCATGTTTAACCTTGGGACATTGTTTGTGAACGTAACGAGTTTGATCTGGTCTATAGGGATTTTCTTTGAGCTGAAAAAAACCAGATTGTAAAGGAGCGAGTAACCGACATTTAGGACATACCATCCATCCCGGAAAAGGAGCTACCGGAATTCCGATTCTGTTATCCTCATTAAAAGGACTTGATTGACTTACTTCCTCTTCCGGTACAGGTGGAGCAAGTAATTGTTTAACCTGAAATCCCAACTCCTTACGAACAGCAGCTAATAAACGTTCTTCGCCTAATTCCTTCGTACCATTAACACTCCAATCATCCAACCCCATCACCATAGCGGAAAGATTGGGTAAATCCAAAACCGCACCCACTCCAAAGGAAAATAATATTTGGCTTGGTCTAAGTTCGCCGACTCTATACTTATAATTTGACATAGTTTGTAGTAAGGGATTTATCCCTTATTATTAATATTACTTTGAGGGATAAATCCCTCACTACGAACAGCCATCGCTTGCGGTACGCGACTAAAATCATCATCTGGCGTACAGTCGTGTAATATCAAACCTACTGTCGGTTCCACATTACGTAAAGAATTTAAACAAGTAAAATCCTGCCAGTCTTGCTGTCCTGCCGATCGCAATAATTCTACTGTCACTCCATCGCGTTTACCTGATTTGTACTTTAAAATACCACCACCTTGAATATTTTCCGCTTGGCTTAACCAAGTATCTATTTTTGATTCGAGCGCTTGTTTTACTAGTTTCTGAGTTTGATTATCTGCGATTAATCCAGCACGTTTACATATCGCGTCAACGGCAGCTTTGATATAAGGATGATTGCGTTCGATGCGTCCGGGTTGTTCGTTGCCGTTGAATTCGTTACCCGCTAATCTAATCATGGATACTAATAATGCAGCTAAACCTCTATCAATAGCGCGGGGTGCAAATGGTGTTAATGATAATGCTTCGACGTGTTGATAAAATGTGGCGTGGTAATGTTGAAAGCGTTCGTAGTGGGATAAGTCTCTGGGACGCGCCCAATTATACACGGTAATTACTAAGCCGGGATAGCTACGACCGACGCGGCTGGTGGCTTGGATGTATTCTGCGGTGTTTTTGGGTTGTCCGGTAACTGCCATGATTCCTAAGCGTTTTACGTCTACTCCGACGGATATCATGTTGGTTGCGAGTAAAACGGCTAATGGTTCGTATTGTTCTACTTTTTGTTTGGCTCTGCGTTTGGCTTTGATTTCGGCTTCTTGTTTGGGGTCGAAGGGTGTTTCTAATTTATCTAAAACTATAGGTATATCTGTGGAGTCTTTACGGGATGTGAGTTCTTCTAAATCAACTCGCAATCTTTTCGCAAGTCCCCGACGATCCATTTTTGCTAAACGGGTGCGAATATCATCTTCTACTAATCTTCGCATTCCACCAAGTTCGCGCATGGAGTTAAAATAACCTACTAAGGTCATCCACGGGTCAACATCAGTTCCGTATTGTTCGTATAAGGATTGAGAAGCTGCGAGGATGGCTACATAAACTCGAATTAATACTGCTTTTAATCTTCTTCCGGTAGCGCAGATTCCTAAATAACGTCTTCCGGGATTTTCGGGGCTGGGGGTGCGTTGACGAGAGAAAAAGTTATCGGAAACGTCTAATCCTTGGGGTGGGAATACTTGGACTTTGCGTAAAAATAAGTTGTATACCTGGGATGATGCTTGACGAATCGTTGCTGTGGAAGCGATTACTTTGGGACGTACTTTTTTACCGTTGACTTCCCAAGAAGCAAGTTCGTCTACAGCAGTTTCGTAAAGTCCGACTAATGTACCCAAGGGACCACTAATTAAGTGTAATTCGTCTTGGATAATTAAATCGGGTGGTCTGAGTAAATTTGAAGGTACCGTTTTAGCTGCTGGTAAATCTCTAAGTTTACGATGGGTATCCGTATCTTCGATATCCGGAGAACGAAAACCGTGGCGATCGCAATATCCATTTACTTTACCAAATAGCATTTGCACTTCACCTTTCCACGGCATTTGTGCAAATTTATCGACGGTGGCAATTAATAATGTCGGTAAGCGACGATATATTTCTTCGTCTACTACTAATATGGGTAATCCTTCGTCTTTAGATTGTTTTTTGCTAAATAAACAGCGTCCTAAACTGTCACCACAATAAACTAAAGTGCGTCCCCTACCTTTACTAACGGTTTCGACTTCGATATTTTTACCGGGGTCAATTTTAGTCCCGCACCAAGGACAATTAGTCAGTTGATGGGGTGAACCGCTACCGCTGTGCTGATATTGTCCCCGCGCTTTTTTGCTGAATTCTTCGCTTTGCTCGGTATGATTGGGAGTTGTACGTTGTCCTACCCATAAACCGATCCGAAAAGGCTCTTTTCCCCATTTATCTGGCTGTTCCCGACGGATAGATTCGCAAGCACAAATTAAGGTTGTAGCCCGTTGAAATTGCTGTAAGGTCAAAAGGCGTAAAGTATAGCGCATCAGCACCGCAACGCCCGATTCACCGTTACGTCCGCCGATGTTTGGTTGCAGTCGTCGCAGTGCTATAGTGTATGCCGTCAATCCTAAATAAGCTTCGGTTTTACCACCACCTGTAGGGAACCATAATAAATCTGCTACCGCATCGGTTTCGTGACTTCTATCGGGATGATGTAAATCGGTGCTGCTGGGTAAGTTGAGTAAGATAAACGCTAATTGGAAGGGATACCAGGTAGGATTGGGAATTTGATCTAATTCTGGTTGTTTCCCCTGTCTTACTTGTTCCGAGTAAATTGAACGCAAGCGTTGTAAATACATGACTTTGTTCATAAATCGGAATGCTTCAGCTGCTTTTTCGTTGGTTTCTAGCAGTTGTAAACCCGATTGAATTCGTTTTAAAGCGCGATCGCAATTATTTATCGCAGTATTTGCGGTGTCTTGGTAATCTGTCAATCCTTCTTTGGGGTCAGATATGCGTTTTTGTTGGGTTTGAATCCAGGTTTCGTAAGCTGTAATTAAGGGATTGAGTTTGGTTATTAAATCGGTGGTTTGAGAAAGTTCTTGCATATCCAAAACCAAACCTTTTAATTCCGGTATTTCATCAGCTTGGGGAGGAGTGGATTTAGGAACTTCGTAGGTGGGAACTACAGAAGTAGATAATTTTACAGCTTTTTCTGTAGTTTCCGCAGCAGTTTCGGCACTTACGCTGACACCATGTCCGATCGCAAATTCTACCTGTTTGCGGTAAAGCATTGCCATTGCTTTTTCTTCGGCTGCAATTACGGGGTCTAATTTGCTGGATGTTCTTTGATGGGAGCGTTTAAGGAATATTTTTGGATGTTGTGAATCTGCTGAAACTACACTTAATTCCGGTTGAAACAACCAAGCTCGATCTCTTAATTTATCAAGTTCCTTTTGTCCGTTGATTAAAAATAAACTAACAATCCAATCTTGATTATTTTGTTTTTTTATCCTTCCCAATACGAAAACTTCGGGAAAATCTTGATTAACTACCCATTTACTAATTTCACCTTCCCTTAAAGGTATAGAAGCAGAAGTTTCCAGAATTTGATGACGTTTCCAAACTGTTTTCGGTTGACTATTATCGAACGGTGTTATTTCGCTTTTAGTGCGTTCGTATTGTCCCCAACCAGCAGTCACCTGTAGAGCTTTAGCTATATTACTAACACAGAAAGTCATCCCCAAAGAAGAAGGAAACATGGTTTCATTCGACACCGTATTAGATTCCGTCGTTCCTTCCTCAGTATTACCAGAACCCGCAACAGCTAATTCATCCTGTTGTTCCAAACTTACTTGCTGTCGCTGGGGTGCAAGCAATCCGACTAAATAGCGATC
>JBHJOU010000133.1:0-4045 GCA_050329355.1 Rivularia sp. (in: cyanobacteria) | reverse complement strand
ACCTATTTTTTCCTATTAGCTATCAGCCAACCTACACCAGTAAAAAACAAAGTTGCCGCAATGCTGATAAATAAAGAAGCGTAAAACGGATGTGGTGGATTATTTGAAGATATAGCTGCTAAAGGTTGATTAATTTTATCAATGTGTTGCGTAACTACACCGGAAATTATTGCACCACCACCAAAGCCGATACCGATTGTATTTATGGTAGCTTCAAGGCTGCGATCGCGTTTGGTTTGTTCGATTTCTATAATACCGCGAATTGATGCTGTTGCTTGCTCTAATAAAGTTGAACCTTGCTCAAAATATCCAATGTCGGCGTTGATTTGTTTATAAAATCTCTCGCAATCTTGTTTGTAGAAGGTTTCGAGAATACTTAAATTATCATCTTGGGTTGCAGCGGCGATTTGTCGGAGTTTTTCTTGATAATTATTACGGTTAATATCAATGGTATTTTGATAATCTTTTAAATTTCTTAGCAAACGGGTATATCTTAAAGATTCTTGGGGTAATTCTTTTAATTTTTCTGTTAGTTGATTTAATATTTTGATGGTTATTTGATCGGATGCGGTAGTTGATTTAATTTCTTCGATAGTATTTTCTATTTGATCGTAAGCAGTAGCAATTTGTTTATAAATTATCCGGCTATCTTGAAAGGCTTTAACAATTTTGCTGCGGAAGAAGAATAAATCTAATAATTCTTGATAGCATTGATTGAGTTGTGCATCGGCTTGTGGATTATCAAACAGCCAGATAATAACGTGTTGATAATTTTCTAATTGACTGAATAAACCATATTCAAAAATCGGACTATCAAATAATTTTGCTTGTCGGTTAAATTCAGGTTTAGTATTGGCTGTGGGAAAAATCGCGGTTAAACATTCTTGAGCGATATCGTAGGGATTTGTTTGATTTTGTTTGTCTTCTAAAGTTATCCAAGCAGTAATTAATAAAGTTTGTCCTAAAAAGTATCGATCGGGAATTAAAGTTAAACAGTTGTGAGGATTGAATTGACTTAATAAAGAAACATCAACATCTTTTGTTGAAGTTTTATTATCAGCTTCTTTTTCTGGACGACGTAAATTTAACCATAAAGCGTAACTGTCGTATATTCGTATCGGAGAAACAAAACCTTTGGTTAAAAGTTTGTTATTTTGAGTTTGATTATTATCTTTAAAATAACCTGTAAAGTTTATCGAATAATCGTCTTCTTTAACTTCCGATGGTTTAATTAATTCTACACGGGAACCCTTTGGCTCGTTTGCAATATCTACTATGCGCCGAGTCAGTTGTAAATTATATTTTAAAGTATTACTAACAATATCATTCGCACTATGCCAAAGCTGAATATCTTTTTTGGTTAAAGAATTTTCATCAACATTGACACCTTTATAAAGTTGAAATGCGAATAAATGAATATTCGGCGCATAGATTTTCATAGTTATTTTAGCGGGAATTATTTTCGGAACCTCACCCCACCAGGGACTGCAAGTCCCTGGCTAATAGCAAAAGTCCTATAAATAGGACTGAGGTGATACCGATTGTGTTTAATATGGTAAGTATTTACTCAGTCGTCTTTAGACGACTTTAGTTATTAGACGGGGGTTTGCAACCCCCGGCGAGGTGAGGTTTTACGATAGCGAATCATTAACCATATTGCATAACATACCCTACATCAAGATTGTCAAAAAATCTATTGCTTTTGGCTACTTTGCTGATTTTTATCAGCCAACTTGTTTAAATCATCATTGATAATCCGATAGCGGTTTTCGATAGTATTTTCCTGAGCGGCGGGATTGGCTTTTTTAACCTTAGAAATTTCTCTTTCAGTAACTAAAACCGCATCTCTCACAGATTCGTGATTGATATACCATTGACGGATAACTTCTGAAAGCGATTCTGAGGAAAGATGATCTAAAACTGCGAGTTTTTGTTGTAATGATGGTATATCTTTTATTGCTTTATCATCAAACACATAATCTTGTTCTTGAATGACGTTTATAAATGCGGCAATTAATTGATCTGGATTCATTTTTTTAGCTCCTAAATTTATTAAACTGATGTCTGATATCGTTTCCGCTTGTGTCGGAATGATTTAATTTTTCTCGCTTTTCTTCTTTCTCAGCGCCCTCTGCGCCCTCTGCGGTTTTTTTCATCGGAATCTTTTGCCAGGAAGGAAGTATTCCAACAAACTCGATCTAATCCCCAACCACATAAAACGCACCCCAAAAAATCGGCTGTTTAAAAGGTTGTTGCTGCGGTAAATAATTCTCCTCTAATCTTGCTTTGATTTTATTTTTATTATCATCTGTCATATTTTGATTCTCATCAATCCATTGTAGTAAATCATTTTGAGTCACTTGACGCAGCCATTTTTGAGCATGATTGAGAGCAATAGGCATATTATTGGAATTTGGAATATTTTCGTAAAATTTAATCATTAAAATCGCCGTCGAAAAATCATCTACAGCCCACAAACTACTAACTATACTCGCAGCACCGGCACGAATAAAGCCACTCGGTAAACCAATATATTCATCGCTGGTACTTGTATAATCAGTAAAACCACTTTCGCAAGCCGAAATGCTGACAAGACGACAGTTAGATAAACTTAATTCAAAAATATTTTCTAAAGTTAAACATTTTTCTAAATCAATTGCCGTGTCATCAGATAGTTTTAATAAGCCAGATGATTCGGTATGGTTGGGAATCGGAGAAATTGAACAATCCGCTAGCTGCAAACCGGATTTTGCAGGATTATTTAAATTAAAGTAGCCGTGACAGGAAAAGTGCAGCCAGTTGGCATTTTTGAGATTATCGGCGTTTGATGGTTGTGATAAATTGCTTTGTGTCGCTTGGCTATGTTTAAGAATGTGGCTGGGATTAAATTTAGCGGCAATGGTTTCTACTTCGATGTCGGTAAATTCTAAATCGTTGGTTGGGTTTTGAATCGCGAATAATGTAGAGACGTTATACATAACGTCTCCAACGTCTCTACATTTTGATAATTGCTGTTGGGAAACTCGCAGTAATTGACAGCTAGGTGCATAACTCACACCGTCGCTAAATTTATCAATTAAATATTCGCCATTTGATAGCTGTAATGCGTGGATGGGTAATAAATGTAAATAGCGATGGGGAATTAAAATTAGTTTTTTACAGCGTTGGGGAATTAAGGATATGGCTTCATCTAAATGTAAAATCTCTGCTAGCTGCGGTAATTTATCATTTAATTCGTGTCTCCAGCGCTCTTTCTGTTGGTAATAAGGCTGTAAATATTCGTCAAAACTCCAATCTACAAGCTTTTGATAATCTTCTTGACTAGATTTCCAGATAATTGGTTTATCACAATCGCGGGTAATTATAAAAGCGCGGAAACAATCTTTAAATATATACCATTCAACGATTGCCGTGTTTTCATCTACCAGACTTTGGATTTCTGGGAAACGAATCGGTTTAAAACCAATTATTTTCGAGATTAAATCTTCTCGCTGCTGACGCAGTTGATTTAAATGACTGCGATTAATATCTAAACTATTTTGCTCGGCTTGCTCTAACCGTTGCTTTTCTGCGGCAATTTGATTTCTTAGCTGCTGTAACTGCTGGGTAACTTCTGCGGGTATCTCACCTTTGGGATAAAGTTCGTCATTAAACAGTAACTCTACCAAATTCCGGGTTTTACTGCGCTCGATAAACTCTAACGCTTGAGTTTCATCTTGCAACTGCAAACAAACTTCCACCATATTACGATAAAGTCGATTCCATTTCTCCGCTTGCTTGCGCTTGCTTTCCTCACCGGATATAATTTCACCTCGCAATAACTCTACTGCGGCGATCGCTGATTCATAAGTGTTGTAAGCAGAATGAAATCTACCCATAATTTGGTAAAGCATTCCCAGCTTTTCTAAAGTTACTGCATTTTCATAGGGGAAAGCTTCTTTTGTTCTAATTTGCAATGCAGCATTGTAGGAAGCAATGGCTAATTCAATGTTTTCGGCTTTATCGCCTTTGATTCTGTCACTGTAAGCAGCAGCTAAATTATTTT
>JBHJOU010000272.1:0-2789 GCA_050329355.1 Rivularia sp. (in: cyanobacteria) | reverse complement strand
AGGTAATATTGAGTAAGGGTGTGTTGGCTTTGGCTGACACGCTCTTTTTAGGTTAAAGGTTAGAGGTTAGAGCTTAAAGGTCAATATAGCAGTCCTGAATCATTTGTGAAATTTTAAGTAGTGCGTTGGCGTAGCCTGCCCGGAGGACATAATTCTAGCTTGCTATTGTAGCGAGCTTCAAGCTCGCACTACACCCATTACCTTTTTATCACCATGATTTTTTACAACTGATTTAGCATTGCTATAGTTTTTTAAAAATCTTAATTTATGTTGATTTGATTTTATCTTCTTTATTTGGTAATTTTTTCTTGTTGGTAATAATTGATTTTGCAAGAATTTTTATCAGTTCCTCGGATTCATCGAGAAGCGGTTTTATTTTTTGTTCTTCAATTAGTTCTGACTTAATCAATAGTTTCAGCCAGTATCTTGTTTCTCTTGCTTCTTTAAGTGCTATCTCTTGTTTATGAATGAAATCTTTTATACTCTGACCTGCTCGTGATTCTTCGAGATTGGCAGCGACGGAAGTTCCAGACCTAAACAATTGAGAAGATAACAAACGAGGTGTTCCAAATTGTGTATCTAAATAAGTGCATAACTTAGTAATTATAACAGCAAATTCAAAGGTTCTTTCTATTAATAAAAAATTAGTCATCTTAAAAGTTTAAAAATAAATTTATTTTTGATATTCTTAAATTGATAAAACACTCATCATAACATCGAAATTTTCAGTTGTAACCCCTCACCTTTGTAAACCCGACTTCTCACCCTTAAGCTCTCACCTCTAACCTTTAACCTCTAACCTTTGACCTCTAACCTTTAACCTCTAACCTCTAACCTTTAACCTGTTATTATGCCAGAATTCATCGGACAACTTCCCAAACGCGAACCTGCTTGGAATGCGATATCTTCTGTACAAAGCTTCCAACGCTATACACAAGGAATACATTTTGATTGCGGCAATAATTCCCGTTTAACTTTAACTATCCTTTCTCCTAATTTAATTCGAGTCCGTTTTTCTCCCGCAGGGGAGTTGACACCGAGACGTTCTTGGGCTGTCAATTTAGCGGATGAAAAATGGAATTCTATCAATTTTGATATTCAAGAAACTGATGAATTAATAACTGTTGAAACGGATAAAATTAAGGTTTGTGTGCAGCGTCATCCTTGTCGGATAATGTGTTTTGATAAATCTGGTAATCCTTTTGCTCATGATACAAATTTGGGGATTGGTTGGCGTAAAAATCAAATTATTAATTGGAAAGAAATTACTATAGAAGAAAGATTTTACGGTTTTGGTGAACGTTCGGGATTGTTAAATCAACGGGGTAAGTGTTTAACTAATTGGACGACGGATAGTTTGGATTACACAATGTTGACGGATGAGATGTACCAAGCAATTCCGTTTTTTATGTCTTTGCGTCCAAATGTCGGTTATGGTTTGTTTTTCAATACTACTTTTTGGAGTCAATTTGATGTCGGTGCGGATCAATTAAATACTTTAGAATTAAAAACCCAAGATAGCGAACTCGATTATTATATTATTTACGGTCCGGAACCTGGGACAATTCTCGAAACCTACACCCAGCTTACGGGAAGAATGCCGTTACCACCGCGCTGGGCTTTGGGTTATCATCAATGTCGTTGGAGTTATGATTCGGAAACGGAAGTAAGGGAATTAGTTAAGCAGTTGCGCGATCGCCATATTCCTTGTGATGTGGTTCACTTAGATATCGATTATATGCAGGGTTTTCGGGTATTTACTTGGAATAAACAGCGATTTCCTAATCCGAAGAAGTTGATCGAAGATTTAAAGCAACAGGGAATTAAGGTTGTGACAATCATCGACCCCGGTGTAAAATTCGATCCAGAGGCAGATTATCAAGTCTGCGATCAAGGATTAGAAAATAATTATTTCATCCGTAGGGCAGATGGTCAAGTGTTCCATGGTTATGTATGGCCCGATAGAGCGGTTTTCCCCGATTTTATGCGTACTGAAGTGCGGGAATGGTGGGGTAATTTACAGCACCATCTTACGGATGTGGGTGTAGCTGGTATTTGGAATGATATGAATGAACCAGCTTTGAATGACCGACCTTTCGGGGATTTAGAAGGTGATAAAATTACCTTTCCCATGGATGCACCTGCGGGGGATGAGGAAGATAAAACTACTTGGAGGGAAACCCATAATTTATATGGAATGAATATGGCTCATGCTTGTTACGAAGGGTTAGAGAAATTGCGATCGCAACGTTCCTTTGTGTTGACTCGTTCGGGTTTTGCAGGAGTACAGCGTTATTCGGCGGTGTGGACGGGGGATAATCACTCTAAGTGGGAATATCTGGAAATGTCTTTACCAATGCTGTGTAATTTGGGATTATCCGGTGTGGCTTTTGTGGGTGCAGATATCGGTGGATTTGCGGGAAATGCATCACCAGAATTATTCGCTCGCTGGATGCAAATGGGAATGTTATATCCCTTGATGCGTGGTCATTCTATGATTGAAACTAAGCGTCATGAACCTTGGAAATTTGGTCGGGAAGTAGAAGATATTTGTCGTAAATATATTGAATTGCGCTATCAATTGTTGCCTTATTTTTACACTTTATTTTGGCAAGCAGCGAATAAAGGTGAACCAATTTTACGTCCTTTACTTTATCATTATCCCAATGATTCTCAAACCTACGAATTATATGACCAAGTATTAATTGGTTCGGATTTAATGGCTGCACCAATTTATCGACCCGGAGTAGAAAATCGTATGGTATATTTACCTGAAGGTATTTGGTATG
>JBHJOU010000013.1:0-8490 GCA_050329355.1 Rivularia sp. (in: cyanobacteria) | reverse complement strand
GGATGGGGGGATGGGGAGAGGGGGGAAAACCAGTAGAATTATGATTTTTAACCTTTGACCTTTAACCTTTAACCTTTAACCTTTAAATACTGGGAATTCTTGCTAAAACGCTTTTTTTGAAAGCTTGGGGACGTTCCGACCAAGCCATTTTACCATCTGTTTTTTGATAATATAAATTTGCACATTCTAAGACTGCGGCAGATGTTTCGGAAAGTGCTTCTGAATCATGGTTTAAATTACCAAATAAATATGTCATTTTACCGGGTGCGGAAAAAGCGACAGTGCAGGAATGACTGCAAGCACTCATGCATTCCACGGATTTCACGGTAAATTGTTTTGACAACACCCAATTCTGATGCTTTTCTTCAATTTCCTTTAAAAGTTTTTCACCACCACTAGTACCTATACGCTTTCCATCTTGCCAAACACTCGCACAGCTTGAGCAAACTAAAATTGTGTGTTGATTTTCCATTATTTATGATGTTTAGAATGTCTATAAATTTAAATAGTTCTGATTCTTCTGCCATAACTTTATACAGTATCATTATTTGTACAAGCTACAGAATTTGGAATTTGATATATTAGATTGAAAATCTTTATATATGATTTGATCAACATAGCATAAATAATCTAGAGACGTTGCCGGGTGCAACGTCTCCCTAAATTCCGATTTGCATCGACAACTAAGTAAGGAACATCCTTTATTTCGTAGATTTAGCGATGGTTTCCAGCTGCAATCCAGGGGGATAGTTACCTTCTTCCTTAACCCTCTTAATCTCAGCATCACTAATACGTAAATTTAATTTTTGCGTTAATGCCCGTAAAATATCTCCTCGATCAATTAAACCCGCTACAGCCCCTGCTGGTGAAAGTACGGTAACGCGCTGCAATTTCTCCTTTTCTAATTTGATAATTACTTCAGCTAAACTCATTGATTCTTTGACTGTGGGAATTTGCTCTAAAGGACGTACTATACTTTGTAAGGTTTGAGTTTCCCATAAACTTCTTTCTATGACTTGTAAATCAGCAATAGAAACCATTCCTTGATAGCGCCCATCTCTATCGGCAAAGTAAACCTGAGATTGATTGTTTGCAAGTAAGTATTCGTCAGCAAAATAACGTAATGATTTATCAGCATCAACTACGCGAAATTCTCTAGTCATGGCATCGCTGGCAACCATTGCTAACAAGGTTTCCTGTAGAGTCGTAACACGTTCGTAATTTTTTGCATTGCGAATACCAAACCAACCCAACAAAGCAATCCACAAACCCGTGATTAATTCACCTGTAAAATAATCTACCACCAAACCCAACGCGATCGCAGCATAACCTAAAATCTGTCCGGTTTTTGCTGCTAAACGTACTGCTTGAAAACGGTTCCCGGTAGCTTTCCAAAGTGCTGCTTTTAAAACTTGTCCACCGTCGAGGGGTAAGCCGGGAATTAAATTAAATAATGCTAAAACTAAATTAATTCTGGCTAAATCACTCAACATCATGTGTAGAGCAATAGTCTCTGGGATGGCAGCAGCTATCAAAGTTAACAAAACAGACAATGCAATACTTACCAAAGGGCCGGCGATCGCCACTTGAAATGCTTTCCCCGGAGTCTTTGATTCTTCTTCGATTGCAGCAATTCCACCAAAGAAAAATAGAGTAATTGAATTAACTTTAATGCCTTGTTTTTTTGCTACTAAACTATGACCTAATTCATGTAAAATTACGGAGCCAAATAACAAAAATGCCATTACCGCCCCAGCACTCCAACCTTGAATGGTTCCTAATTCCTGGTAAGATACTCCAAAGTTGAGAGTTACTAAACCTAAGATTAAGAACCATAAAGGGTCTAAAAATAGGGGAATTCCGAATAAGGAGCCAATTCGCCAACTATTTTGCATAATAATATTTTTTCCATACCAGATTTTCTGATTTCAGTTCAAAATGCAATAAAAATTAATTTATTATTCAAATATTGTATTCAAATATTCAAAATACAAATAATCAAAGAATGCTTTTTGAACTGCTCTATCTTTTAGGATAAACAATTATTGCAAACGTCATCATACGCAAATTATTCGGGAAACTTCACTTTAATGGTTCGGTCTCGATCAATAATTGAAGAATAGGTCAAAGGTTAAAGGTCAAAGGTTAAAGGTATAACAACTCAAAACTCAAAACTCCTAACCTGCTCTTAACTGCTTTCTAACTTCAACCTCTTCAACTACCAACAATTCCCTTAAGACTCTTGCTACTGCTTTTTGAGCGATTTGAGAGACAACTTGCTGTCCTAAAAGTTGTACATTTGGATTAACTATAGTTTTGCTAATTCCCTCAATTGCTTTTGATAAATCAAAATTACCGCCTTCTTGGAGAATTTTGATGATATTCTTAATATGTTCTAGGGTTTGCTGTTCTTCACTAGATGCACTAGGAGTTTCGATAATCGCTGTTACACCGACTCTTTCACGCAATACATAGGTAAGGTTGTGCAATAAATTTCTGCCTAATGCATCAAATCCTTTAAATAATTCATCTACTAACTTAGTACGAATAAAAGCACCACGCTCTGATGCTAAAAATTCTAATCCTTGATCCAATGCTTCGCTAGAATTATAATCTTGAGAATTGCGAGCATTTTTTAACAAGTTTTCTAAGCGATTCCAACGGAAACGACCATCTTTAAATAATAAGTCTTTTAATGAAGCTCTTAATTCAGGTGATGGATCTGTTAATAATCGTTTGGAAACGTAGGGATATGCTTCGCTGAGAACTTTAAAATTAGGGTCAATATATATTGCAATCCCTTCTAATGTCACTAAAGAACGAATAATCAAAGCATAATATGGAGGTACGCGGAAGGGATATTCGTACATCAAAGATGATAAATCATCAGTGATAGTTTTAATATTTAAATCGGCAACCGAAGCACCTTGAGCATCAGCGAAAACTTTGCCGAATGCTGGAATAATCGGGGTTAAATCGACATCTGGTGTTAAAAAATCTAACTTCACATAATCATGGGCTAAAGCATCAAAATCGCGGTTAACCACATGAACAATTGCTTCAATTAAACCATAACGTTGCTGTGGCTGAACTTCGCTCATCATGCCAAAATCAAGATAAGCCAATTTCCCATCATAAGTAGCTAATAAATTACCGGGGTGAGGATCTGCATGGAAAAATCCATGTTCTAATAATTGACGTAAGGAACATTGAACCCCTACTTCTACTAAATAACGAGCATCTATACCCAAAGCCGCAATTTCTTCTACTTGAGTTAATTTAATGCCGTTAATCCATTCCATCGTCAACACACGACGGTTAGTATATTCCCAGTATATTTTCGGGACATATACGTCTTTTAAATGACCGTAAAGTTGAAAGAAACGCTCAGCATTTTCTCCCTCGTTAACGTAATCCATCTCCTCGAATATCCGCTCTCCTAGCTCATCGAGGATACCTACTAAATCGCTTCGCACTTGCTTCATTGCTTTTTGCCCCCAAGCCGATAATCGTCGTAGGATATATAAGTCAATGGTTATGCGTTCCCGTAAGTCGGGGCGTTGGACTTTAACGGCGACTTGTTCACCTGTAGTTTTTAACTTGGCTTTATAAACTTGTCCTAAAGAAGCTGCGGCGATCGGTTCTGGTGTCAGTTCGGTATAAATATCTTGGGGAGGCGCACCAAGTTCTTCTTCAATAAACTGATAAGCAAGTTCGTTGGAAAAAGGTGGTAATTTATCTTGTAGTTGAGTTAATTCTTCTAAATAAACCGGAGGAACTAAATCCGGTCTCGTAGACAATGCTTGTCCGATTTTAATATATGCCGGTCCCAAATTCGTCAGCAATATTCGCAATTGCACTGCCCGACGATGATCAGCTTTGACGTTTTTACCAAGTTTGATATCCCACCACAAACCCAAGGCAAAGCTAATTACGGGAGCTAAAACGGTGAATATACGTTTCCATACCTGTACAGGTCTTTTTCGGTAGTGCGCTGCGATTCCTAGGGGATTATAGCGCAATCCTAAATGTTCGCTGGTTGTCCTTTCCAACAACCGACTCTTTCGGTCTGCTTGTAAAGCTGGTAATTTAACAATAGTAGAATCTACTTTATCTGCAAGCACTAATTTTCTCTCTTTAAGTGTGGATTTAGGAGGAACTGTCTTGATATTCATTTACTTACCGCCGCATCACAGTTAAAACGTTAAGTATTGTAACAATCGCTTTCATAAGTGTAACTCATTAGGTCAAAGGTTAGAGGTTAAAGGTTAAAGGTAGTAACTCATGTGTAATGTTAATAAGGTGTCTAGGTGTTCAAATCACTATGATTACGTGAATAATTTCAAAATCGAGACATTGAGATTGAAGCAGGGTTCAAAACCGTTGTCGGATAACAGGCAATTTTTAATTCACACTACTCCTCATTCATAACCTTTAACCTCTAACCTCTAACCTCTAACCTTTGACCTTTGATCTTTTAAACTAAATTTGGTACAGTTGTTCGGGAGTAATAGTAGCTATTCGAGGTTGTTTGTGTTTAATTTATTCAATTTATAGTATCCCAAACTGTAGAAGTATCCCGCGTCTGCCTTAACGGAGAATTTGGCTGAATGTTGCTCTCCCTTTATATAGAAAATTTTGCTTTAATCGACAAATTAGAATTGGAATTCGGTGCTGGGTTAAATGTCCTTACTGGTGAAACCGGCGCTGGAAAATCGATTATTCTGGATGCGATTGATGCTGTTTTGGGTGGAAAAGTCTCTAGTCGTGTGATTCGCACTGGCAGTCAACGAGCCATGATTGAAGGTACTTTTACTTCTCATTCTGCTTTGGCTGCTTGGTTAACAGAACAAGAAATTGATTTACTTGATGAAAATTCAGTAGTTATCAGTCGTGAAATTACCGCTAATACTAGTAATATCCGCAGTCGATCGCGAGTCAATGGGGTTTTGGTAAATCGCCAATTAATGAATGGTTTGCGAGAACGTCTTGTGGAAATTACCGCCCAAGGACAAACTGTAGAGGTGGGACAATCGACAAAGGTTCGTAACTGGCTCGATGCTTATGGTGGTGATGGGTTAGGGAAGCAACGTTCCTTGGTAGCTGCGGCTTTTAACCGTTATCAGGAAGCACATTCGTTATTAGAACGTCGTCGCACTTCCGAACGGGAACGCTTACAAAAACTTGATTTGCTGACTTATCAAGCTAAAGAATTGGGAGATGCTAATCTTAACGAACCCAACGAACTCGACAAGCTTTTACAAGAACAAGAACGTCTCAATCATGTAGTTGAATTACAACAGATGAGTTACAAAGTTTACCAAGCTTTGTATCAAAGTGATGGCGGAGATTCTACCGTTTGTGATTTGCTCGGTGATAGCGAAGCTACGTTGATGAATATGGTAGAGTTCGATACTGAGGAACTGCAACCACTGTTGGAATTAATTAGGGATGCTCAAACAGCCGTTACAGAAGTAGCTCGACAAATGAATGCTTATGGAGATGGATTAGAAGCAGATCCGCAACGATTGGAGGAAGTCGAAGAACGAGTTCGCGAATTAAAGCAAATTTGTCGCAAATATGGTCCTTCACTTGCTGAAGTCATCGAACATTATAATGGAATTCAAGCACAGTTAGAGGAACTTAACGATGGGGAAAAATCCATTGAAAGTTTAGAAAAACTTGAACTTGAACGTTTAGAAGAACTCACATCTGATTGTCAACAACTAACGAAATTGCGTAGCGCTACAGCAGCTTTATTAGAAGCGGAAATTATTAGGGAACTTAAACCCTTAGCAATGGACAAAGTGCAATTTAAGGTTGAGGTAGCACCCATTCCCCCAACTGCCAACGGCAGCGATAAAATCGGCTTTTTATTTAGTCCCAATCCCGGAGAGCCACTACAACCGTTATCAGAAACTGCTTCTGGTGGTGAAATGAGCCGCTTTTTACTAGCGTTGAAAGCTAGTTTTTCAGCTTCAGATAGCCCAGGAACTATGGTATTTGACGAAATCGATGTCGGTGTTTCTGGAAGAGTTGCACAGGCGATCGCCGAAAAGTTGCATCAATTAAGTTTGCAGTTTCAAGTATTGTGCGTTACTCATCAACCCTTAGTAGCAGCAATGGCAGACAGGCATTTTCACGTTAACAAACAAGTAGTTAATCAAATCCAAGGTAGTAAAGAAGACAACGGACATGGTGAAGAGCGCACCGTAGTCAGAATTACAGCTTTGGATAACTTAGATCAAAGACGGGATGAATTAGCACAGTTAGCAGGTGGAAAATCAGCTTCCGATGCTGTAGCTTTCGCCGAATCTTTATTAGCAAAAGCCGCAACTCATCGAGAAGGGAAGGAGAAAGTTAAAGGCAGGAAGAAGAAACCGTAATTTAATTTAAAGATTTAATTTAAAGATTTAATTTAAAGTGCGGCATCAAAAATCTGTTGAGCAGTTAGGTTTAGTTGAGGAAAAGCAGGGGAAACAATCTGACTGTTACCTTGAAACTGACTAAACCTATATTCACCTTTGACAAGTTGGCATACAAAAATGGTAGGTTGTTTCGGATCGCCGATAAATTTCTTTCCTCCTAAAGCTGCATAATCTGCAATCCAATATTCTAAAATACCCATTTCCTCATAGTCAGCCAGTTTTTTGTAATAATCATCACGCCAATTAGTACTTACGACTTCAACGACTAATGGAATCGATGCAGGCTGAGAAACTGTTGATTGTTTTTTCCAAAGTGGTTCATTGTTTAAATTATCAAGATTTAATAACAAAACATCTGGTGAATATGCAGAATCTGCCAATTCTGGTTTAACAAATGCAGTTTTGGGTATAGTGTAGGGTAAATTGAGTCGGTCAAACTCTACAGTTAGCTTACGTGCTATAAATCCTACAACTTTTTCATGGTTGCCAGTTGGTGGTGGCATCTCGATAATTACCCCATCACGCAGTTCATAACGTATTCCCGTATTAGGATACCAATTAATAAATTCTGCAAAAGTTACTAGTTTCGGTACTGCTTGCGTCATAATTGCTTACTCACAGTTACTTAATCCTATTGAGTTATTGACAAGAAATACTACATAATATTAATTATATTGGGTTAGCTACTTTTTGTAGTTTAATTTTCATTAACTGTAATAATTTTAAGGAAGCTAGTAATAAGATAAATGTATATACTTTATGTCTTACAGAGATTTCAGTATTTCTAAAGTCAAACAAAAGTTCAATTTAACATTGGTAGAAGGTAAACGTTTTCTTCCAGAAATTGAATCTGTTTTACCAAGTTCCTATTTGGCGGAATTCTTAGAAGAAAGTATTCCTCTAGCAATTGCAATGGGTTCTGAGAAAGCGCGTTCCGAATTGATAATTAGTCCAATTTTATTTGAATTACGAAAGCTTCTAAATCGGGAAATCAGCTTTTTTTCTGGTGAAGAATTCAACGTTGATGCAACTGCGGGATTAACTGGCTTTTGTGATTTTCTGATTAGTCTTTCTCCCGAACAATTATTTATTGAAGCTCCAGCAATAGTAATCATAGAAGCAAAGAAAGAAAATCTTAAAGGTGGTTTGGGACAGTGTATTGCTGAAATGATTGCAGCGCAGAAATTTAATGCGGAGAATAATAAATCTATTTCAACTGTGTATGGAAGCGTTACCAGTGGAAATTTATGGAGTTTTTTAAAATTAGAAAATACTACCATAACGATTGATTTAACAGAATACTTAATTCCCCCAGTGGAACAGTTATTAGGGATTTTGGTATGGATGGTGCGTTCTGGGTTAGATTGATATATCAATTGTTATAAGCTAAGTTAATATTTCCTCATCTACCGATTACAATGGCAGACCTTACACCCAATTCTAGCTTTAGTTTGACCCTGCGTTTAGAAATTCCCAATCGGATCGGGATGTTTGCTAGCGTTACCAACGCCATCGCAGCCAGCGGCGGAAATCTAGGTCAAATTGATTTGATTGAGCAAAGCAGACAAGTATCAATTCGTGATATCACTGTTGATGCTGCAAGCACGGAACACGCAGATAATATTATTCAAGCAGTAAAAGCGCTGCCGGTGATCAAGGTGATAAATGTCTATGACCGCACCTTCGATTTACATCGCGGCGGTAAAATTAGTATTACCAGTAGAATTAAATTAAAAAGTATATCCGATTTAGCAATGGCTTACACTCCCGGTGTGGGAAGGATTTGCAGTGCTATTGCTCAGAATCCAGAGGAAGTTTACAACTTAACAATTAAGCAAAATATCGTAGCGATTGTTACTGATGGTAGCGCGGTTTTGGGATTGGGTAATTTAGGACCGGAAGCTGCTTTACCAGTCATGGAAGGCAAAGCCATGTTATTTAAAGAGTTTGCCGGTATCGATGCTTTCCCCATCTGTCTGGCAACCCAGGATACAGATGAAATTGTCAGTATTGTGAAAAATATTGCTCCGGTATTTGGAGGTGTAAATTTAGAAGATATTGC
>JBHJOU010000046.1:0-6310 GCA_050329355.1 Rivularia sp. (in: cyanobacteria) | reverse complement strand
ATATCGTGTCCATCAATCAAAATACGTCCGCTATCGGGATGGTATAAACCAGTAAGCAACTTAACCAAAGTGCTTTTACCAGAATCATCTGCTCCCACAATGCCGATAGTTTGTCCGGGTTTGACATGAAAAGAGATATTTTGTATAATATTTCCGGGTTGTTCTTGATGATTGCCAAAACTCACATTCTCAAAATGCACTTCACCGCGAATCGAAGGTAATATTGTTAAAGGGTTTTGTGGATTTTCTATAGATGGAGTAGCTAAAATATCGTCAAGCCTTTCAACAGAAACTAAGACTTCCAGGAATTCATCCCACAGCTTTACTAATGCCAACATTGGGTTTATAGTATTACCGATCAGCATATTAAAAGCGATAAATTCCCCTATGGAAATTTGAGCATTTATTACCATGTGGGTGCCATACCACAACACCGTGGTATTGCCCAAATGATTAATCAAACTAGTTGCAAACTGTAAACTATTAGTTATTTTTTGACCTTGTTGACGTATCTCCATTGTCTGGGTAAAACGTTCTTCCCAGCGCGATCGCAAAGCATTCTCCGCAGCGTTAGTCCTAATTGTGACAATACCAGTAATTATTTCTAAGATTGCAGAGTTTTGATTCGCAAAGTTAAAAGAATATTCCCGCTGCAAATTGTTCAAAAATAGATTTGTTACCGTACTCAAACCCATCATCAGTAAAATCAAACCCACCACCACCGAAGTGAGTTCCCAACTGTAATAAGCCATCAGCCCAAAGTAGATAACCGTCATCAACCCATCTAAAATGGTAGTTATGGCTTGACGAGTTAAAAAACGGGGAATTTTGGGATTTTCTTGAATTTGGCTGAGAATATCTCCCACTCTGCGAGATGCAAAAAAAGATAATGGTAAATTCAAGGTATGACTGATCGAATTACCAATCAAAGTTAAATCCAAGCGATTAGATAAATAATCAAGCAAACAACGACGGATTGATGTTAAAGCGATACGCCCCAATCCGAATACAAGAAAGCCAAGGGCAAAAATATTTATAGAATCAAAGTTAGAATCAAAGTCTTTGACAGTTAAGATTGCATCTATTACAGTTTGGGCTACTATTGCTGGAACTATACCCAAAAGAGGTAATAGTATCGAAATAATCACTATTTTTGCCAATACAAGCCGATAATCCCTAAAAGATTGCAGCAAGTGACTCAACGTCAACGAGATTGCTTCGCTCTTGTGTTCGTAAAAACGCTCTGTTGGAGATAAAAGTAAAGCATATCCCGTAAAATTTGCTTCAAATTCTGAACGAGAAAGCCATCGTTTATTTATCGCTGGGTCTGAAATTAACACACTTTTACTCTTGATTAACCACACAACAATGTAGTGATTCCCCTGATAATGGGCTATCCAAGGTAATTTATGAGACTCTAGCTCGCTCACAGCACCTCGTACTGCTACAGATTGATATCCGATGCTTTGAGCCGCATTAGCTAAATCGCTAAGTTCCGCACCCATACAATTGATGCGTGCTATTGAACGCAGAGTATTCAGACTAAAACGCTTACCCCAAAATTGACTAATCATTGCCAGACTTGCGGCACCGCAATCCGATGAACTTTGCTGTTGAATAAAAGGGTAATTCCGAAACCAGCGTCGCGGAGGATGTTGATTCTTGAATCTTATATACTCAGTGAAATTATCATCTTCCTCGTCAGCAACATGCTCAAATTCCGACTCAACTTGATTGTCTTTTTCCTCTGCTTCGTTATTTACATCTTCTTCCTCAGTTTCCTTTTGACTTCTTAGCTCCGGTATAATCTCCGCGACTAAATCAAAGTGTTCTTTCGGTAGATAAAATAGCGATAAATCCGTTAGAGATATCAAATCCTCTGGAATCAGTGAGGGATATCCCCAACTCTCACCGACAATCGGCAACCGTTCTTTCCCCGAAATGCTGCCAATTTCCCCGCTAACAAGCCAAAAACGACCCTCCGATGGAGATGATGTTATTAAACGTGAACCAGCAGTAATCTCGATCTTGATCAAATAAGCAAGTAATTTTTGTAGATTCAGGGTATTTTCTGATACAGGTAGTTTGGCTGAACGCAATTCAGTTAGTGTCTTGAAAAAAATCAATTTTTGACGTGATTTACTTGCTTCGGAGAAATAATCGTACAAAGTAGGATAACGCTCTAACCAAGTATCAAGATCCTCTAAAGAAATTTGCGCTATAATTCCCCTACTAGATGCAACAGATCGATATTCTTGAAAATCACCGCAAAATGCATTATCTCCTCCAAAAATTTGATTTGGATTGAGCAATTGAATTGAAACTTGCTTTTTTAAAGATGTATCAAAAGCCAGTAAGCGGACTTTTCCTTGACAAACTAAATAAACAACACCACCGCTAACTGCTGAATGCTGCTTGTAATTGTACTGAGTAAGTTCATCACCTAATTTAAACTCACGACAAATCCAAGCTTGGTTAAACTCAGATGTCAAATTACTATCCCCAACAACCTGCTTCCAAAGCTTATCAATAGCAGATGAAGCAATTAGGGATGGAGTATTGTTTATCTCAACGTCCGCTTTCTGAACTCCCAACTGTGGGTACGAGTCCATCGTTTAATCTCTGAGTAATGGTAATTTTATTGACTCTAGTTAAATCTTGTAGCGGTAGTTGAAAAGAGCTTTAAATACTTTCAAGATAAGGTTTTGTCCTGATTATTAACCACTGAATTAGCTCTTTGCACCCGTATGAATAATTACTAATTATTCATTCATTTTGCTTATATAAATATTTAGTAGCTTTTCGTCCAGTGAAAGTTGAAAGTAAAACATTTTTTTAGCCAAACCCAAGTTATTACTTTAGCAGACTATTGACTATCATTAAATGCATTCTTATTAAATTTCAGCCCTTAGCCTCAATAAACATCTTATACTTTATCAAAGTTTTACTTCCACCTTGATTTGATGTTAATTATGTGTTAATTCTGTTAAGTAGATAATTATGTATTTTTAAGTACAAACTCTAATTAGTAAATAATTTACAATGAGTTACTTTTAGCATAGAAGTTATTGTTAAAAATACGATAATTATCAGTCTTTTGATCAAAAGCATTTCTTAGAGTCGAGTTTTTCACTACAAAACTTGTTCAACGTGAACATATAGTCCGAGTTATTAGTTGTGGTTATCGTTAAAATTAATCTGATTTGCTTTTTAAACATCAAGATTTGATGAATAAAAGGTCAAAGGTCAAAAGTTTAAGGTCTAAGGTCAACTGTCAACCGTCAACTAACTGCTAACTCCTAACTTGTCTCCTTGTCCCCCCATCCCCTTGTCCCCTTATCCTGCTTAGTTAATCGAGCATCAAATAAATTCCCCAAATTGCCATAGCTCTGAGGTAAACACAAGCGCGGAATGTACCAACGGCTGTAATGGCTTCGGGAGTGCGGAACTGCAAACCGTTTTCGTAAATTTGATTGACTACAGCCTCTGTCAACTTAAATGCTTCTGACTTCATTCCCATCTGTACTAAAAAAGCAGCAATGCCAAAGTTGATTCCTGTCCAAACTTCTAAGGGATGAGTTGCATCGGGGTTTTCAGGAGAACCATCGAGACGTAAACCGTTAGCAGCACCAAACTTACCTTCATTGAATTTGAGGAAACAAGCATCATAAACAGTATTTAAAGCTGAAATCGTACATTCATTTGGTACAATATCCGGTAGCTGTAACAAACGAGCGTAAAATTGTCCGCATAATTGGTCAGCCATTACCACCTCCGAACCGCTTTCACTATCAAGACGGTAAAACTTGCCGTTCCATAGCTTTTCTTGATAAACGGGACGAGATGTTTCTAACCAATTTTGGTAAACTGCTTTTTGCGCGGCTAAATTATCGATTTGTACCGACTGACTTGATAAAACTTCGCTAATGGCGATCGCCGCTTCTAAAGCTGCTAACCATAACCCCCCACAGTAAGCGCTAACACCTTGTAACCGCCAATCGTCAAAAGTTTGATCTGGTGCGCCGGAATTTTCGGGAATCCCATCTCCATCTTGATCAAAGGCTTTGAGATAGTTTAAAGTTTCCCCAATCGCATTCCAACAATCCGCAAGAAATTCGATATCCGTACTACCTGTATAGATAAAATCACGATATACCTGCAACACAAAATCACAACCTAAATCTTTCCACTGATTACAATCTTGGTAGCTAGTATAATTTGTCTTTTCCCAAACGTGTTCGTTGGGTGCGCCCAAATCGTGGGGTGTTGCACCGGCTAGTTTACGAGCGGCTAAAGGACTTTCTGCACCAATAGTATAGTAGTAGCCGATTACACGAGTATTCTCATCACTCTCGGAAATTGCTCTCGCAAAAGCGCGAATTACTGCTTTTTCTAATTCCGGAAACAATATTAGTAAAGCAAAAGAACCATAAAGCCGTACATCCAAACTTTCGTACCAGCGATAATCTAAACACTCAAGTACAGCAAACTGGCCGAAGGAGTCACGACTTGAAGCCGCACTCCACAAAGTACCCCCAGCAGTAAGATCATAAAGTTCGTTAAACAAAGCCATTTTGAACCAATCTGGCAAATCTTGACGTTGAATAATTGGTTCTTGCCAAGCTTGAATTTGATCGAGCCAACCTTGATATTCTTCAAGAGCAGTAATCGCGATATTCAGAGCATTCTGACCATTAACGCCAAAAAAATCCGTATATCTGCGCTTATAAGTAATTCCAGATGCAAATTCTGTGACTGGAAAATCCCAGGCGATCGCAAAAGGAATCGAGAGAGTTTCTCCCGGATCAAGAGTAAAACGCACCGCGATCGCAGCGGCTATTTGTTCGTTTTGAATAGCAGGAGTTTGATCAGTAATATTAGCCAAAGAACCATTTTTAGCAAAACTTCGCCAAATATCTTCACCAGTACTAGTAGGATTCCATCGAGTATGATGAAATATTTCAACTTTCGGATGTTTTGAAGTAGCAATACACCAAGTACCTTCACCTTCAGCTGGTTGATCAATACCCACTCGATCTAATACACAACCAATGTATTGAGAATTTGTAATTAACTGATTAAAATTATCTTTACTTTCGCCTATATTCGCTTGATAATCATAAACCGGACTACCATCATCCCGCATTTCCACTTCAGGAGACTTCACAGTATTGGTAAACCAGCCCACCATATTTTGCCAAGTCAGCATAATACTCAGAGTAATCGGCGTATTTGTAGGATTATGAGCATTCCAAACAAATACCGCTACCGGATAGCTAGATTCTTGATAATTATCAGCCCAAATCGGCGAAAATTGTTCGCAGCTTAACTGTGCTTGAAACACATTTTCATATACAAACCAACTACGGGGATATAAAGCATGATAAGTTCCAGTAGAATCCGCAGCGGATTCAGATTGAGGATAAAACTGCCATGCCGACAAAGTACCATCATGACTCGGTTCAGTAGATAAGGCATAAGCAATATTTTGATGATTACTACTTTCAAAAACGCTAAACTGACAACTGGGGATATTTTTCCAAGTATGTTCCCCACCATCGATGTGCCATAAGTTAAAATCTCCCCGTGGAGAACGACCAATACAACCAGCACCAAAACCACCCAAGGGCATCCCATGCCAAGGACCATCATCAATATTACTAGCTTTACGAACGGTATAAGGTTTTTCCCAACCCAAACCAATAGCACGACTCCAGACACAGCTAGGAATTACTTTATCAGACGGATTTTTGCTCATATACATATAATTTAATTTTTTTAATTTATTTTTTTTGCAGCATTTAGTTACGACCATGAAGTATGGCGCGATGTGTGATTTTTATAAAGCCCCAGTTCATACCAATCAACAAGCTTTGGGATAGTTGATAGGGACACGGAGAGATTGATACTTATCCAACTCCTCATTCCATGTCCTTACGGACACGCTGCGCTAACACTCCTAATTCCTAACTCCTCACTCCTAACTCCTAACTCCTAACTCCTCACTCCTAACTCCTAACTCCTAACTCCTAACTCCTCACTCTTTTAATGCAAAATCTCAAAAACATGGATTCCCACTCAGAAATGCGTTAAAATTAAATTCCATATACATACACAAAATTTTCCAATCTATGCCATCTGTTATTATGTGTTGATTGTTGATTAAAATTATTGGATATAAGTCCGGATCATAAACGGTACATATTCTCGGCAAATAAAAGCTATAAATTAAAAATAGTTTGGTAATTTAAATGTAGAGGCTTAATATTATATTGTGTCTGTACTAATAATAGTTAGTAAGCTAGAAAAT
>JBHJOU010000554.1:0-3696 GCA_050329355.1 Rivularia sp. (in: cyanobacteria) | reverse complement strand
AACAACATGGCGACAATAATTACTAATCGGCTAAGAAACCACATTGTTGTAGGGAAAACTAAATTATTATCTAAAAAGTTTTTAGATTGAGTCATTCGATTTTAGATTTTAAATTTACGATTTGGGATTTTAGGTTTTCGATTTGAGACTTTTAATAAAAATCGTTATTTATTAGTATTTATAAAGCGATTATTACTTTTGCCAAACTACTAATATGACACCACAAACAATCAAACTTAAACCCATAAGACGAGTTAAAGGAATAGATTCTTTAAAAATAAAATAGCCGAGCAATACCGAAAAAACGTAAACTAAAGATGCCGAAGGTCCCGCTACGCTTAAATTAACTCTAGTTAGCAAAAGTATATAAAGAATAGCACCAATACCATAACAAGCTAAACCCATTAATAATTCAGGAGTTGTCATAATTGCCAAGGTTTGTTTAACTGCATTTTGTACCTCAACTCTCCCTAATTTGACTGCACCGATTTTTAAAAATAATTGTCCCATTACACTTGCAGAAACCGACAAAAGTAACAAACAAAATTCTTGCCAAGACATATTATCGATTTTGGATTTTAGATTTGAAATTTTGGATTGATTTATCGCGATTTTTAACTTAAATTATTAACTCTTAATTATTAGTGGTTCGTTTTCGTCGAATGTTTGGGAGACGTTATATATAACGTCTCTACAAATCTTAACTCTTAACTCTTAACTCCTCACTCCTAATTCCTCTAATTTCTTTTACAGTATAAATCGGACGACCTTTAACTTCTTCGTAAATCCTACCAATATATTCGCCTAAAATACCAATACAAAATAATTGTACTGAACCTAAGAAAAACAGCGCAATTGTAATTAATGTATAACCAATTAAAGGAGAAGCAGAATCAAACAAACGCCAATATAAAACTAAAAATATCATTAATAAAGCGACACCCGCTGAAAGCATTCCTAAATAAGTAGCAAGTTTTAAAGGAACTCTGGAAAAAGAAATAATCCCATTAATAGCTAAAGCCCAAGATTTCGCCAAAGAATACTTAACTTTACCAGCAAAACGTGGGTCTCTTTCAAATGTTATTGCTGTTTGTCGAAAACCTACCCAAGCACGCAAACCCCGTATATAACGATTACGTTCTGGCATAGCATTGAGAATATCAACTACCTCCCGATCCATCAAGCAGAAATCACCAGTATCTGGAGGTATATTTACATCAGCTAAACGTCTTAAAATACGATAAAATGCATAAGCTGTAAACCGTTTTAAAACACTTTCTTTTTTACGAGATAGACGTTGAGCATAAACTACTTGATAACCTTGTTGCCATTTTTCAATCATTGGTAAAATGAGTTCTGGTGGGTCTTGTAAATCCGCATCCATGACAACTACAACTTTACCGCGAACAAAATTTAAACCAGCAGTTACAGCTATTTGATGACCAAAATTACGAGCTAAACTTATGTAATTAAAATGGTAATCGCGGGCGTGAATTTGACGCATTAGATTTAAAGAATTATCCCGACTACCATCATCAACAAAAATTAATTCTGCTTCACCATCTAACTGTTGGATAACAGTTTGTAGACGACGATAAAGTTCAGGTATATTTTCTTCTTCATTATAAATTGGGATTACAATCGAAACTATCGGTTGAGTCATTTGTAATTAATTATCAATGACCAATATTTATTTAATAGTATAAGCCCATGCCTAGTTAATCCAAAATTCAAAACTTGTGCTGAGCTTGCCGAAGTATCCAAAGCTTGTACGTTCGCATCGCGAATGTATCCAAAATTGTTTGATTATCAATCAACAATTATATATGTGCTTTTTGCGCCAATAATAAAACAGATACACCAAAAGGTAGAGAAAGTCTATTGATCAAGTGGCGTTCGCTGGCAAATAACCATTTAAAAAATTGATTAACTGATTTTGATGGTAATACTAAATCGCTACTGAGTTGATTTTTGTTCTGTTTTGGTAACAGTTTTCCTAAAATTCTGACGATAGCCACTACAGGAAATAAAAAAGTATTGAAATAACTTCCGTAAGCGATTTCATAGCCTGCTGTTTTTACCACCCGTTTTAAACTTGTTAATCGATAACGGCGTTTGTGATGGTTGATTTCATCGTGTTCGCTCCACAAAAACTTATAAGCTGGAACTGTTATTAATAAATATCCTCCGGGCTTTAGTTTATAATACAAGGCTTTGAGTGCGGATAAATCATCATCAAGATGTTCTATCACATCCAGTATTAAAATTAAATCATACTCGGAAGTAAAAGGAATATTATCGGGTAGACTGCCTCGTTTTACCTGAGTTACTTGCCGTTGATTCGCTAGTTGACAAGCCGTTTGATCTAATTCCATCGCCGCAACTTGTCCGTGACGGGATAACATTTGTAAATTACCACCCGTACCGCAACCAGCTTCTAATATTTGAGCATTTTTTGGTAAATTTAATTTTAGAATTACTTTTTCGATAATTCGACGACGCGCTACAAACCACCAATGTTTATCTTCTACAGATGCATACTGTAGATAAAAGTCTTTTTCCATAAGCTTTTCTCCAGTTACCCAAATTATAATCAGCTTTCAAGTATCATCAAATACATATTTTCTGTAAAATCACAAGTTTTTAAGAGCTTTCTTGTGGTAAAATTTCCTATAAATTATTTTTGCGAGCAAATCCAATGAAAAGCGATATTTTTTCATATATTTCCCCATTTCTACTTATCTGCAAAAAGCAATAAAAATAAATATCGAATCTATAATCTATGTTGACATATCCATCAATCTCACGCTTACATAAATCATTTTTTGCCCGTAATCATATCTCGAAAAAACAAATAATATTTTGGTTTACTTTGAGCATAACTGTCTCAATTGTTTACGCAATATTAGCATTACAACAAGCTTTTAGCAGCGATTACGTTGTACAGGATGATGCAAGACAGCACGTATTTTGGATGATGCGCTATGTAGATCCAAATTTATTTCCTAACAATTTGATTGCGGATTATTTTCAGTCTGTTGCACCAGTTGGATATTCTAGTTTTTATAAAATTTTTGCTTTTTTCGGTATTAGTCCATTACTTTTGAATAAATTCCTCCCATCAATTTTGGGACTTTTGACAACTATTTACTGCTTTGGTTTCAGTTTACAAATAATACCTTTACCATTTACCGCTTTTTTATCTACATTGATATTCAACCAAAATATTTGGATGAAGGATGATTTATCTTCTGGAACAGCTAGGGCTTTTACCTATCTGTTTTTGCTAGCATTTTTATATTATTTATCGCGTAAATCCTTGCTCCCTTGTTTGGTTGCAATTGTACTTTTAGGAATTTTTTATCCCCAGTATGTGTTTATTTGTGTGGGTATTCTAATTGTACGACTGTGGGATTGGAGTGATGGACGCTTGCGTTTTTCTGGACAAAATAATTATTTATTTTCTGTAGTAGGAATAGTAGTCGCATTTTTAGTAATGTTACCTTATGCTCTTAAATCACCGGAATTTGGTCCAGTAATTACTGTAGCTCAAGCCAAGCAATTACCAGAATTTTGGTGGGGAGGAAGGACTGCTTTTTTTCGGGAAAACCTTGTAGATTATTTTCTCAGTGGACGTAGTGGAATTTTTGCTCCTTATGCATTTTCTCCTGTTACTTTAATCGCTGCTTTTTTTCT
>JBHJOU010000484.1:0-13968 GCA_050329355.1 Rivularia sp. (in: cyanobacteria) | reverse complement strand
TGTAGTTTGAATCATAATGTTTAAGGTTTAAGGTCAAAGATCAAAGGTCAAAGCTCTGCATATTTCATAACTCCTAATTCATAACTCTTAACTCCTAACTCCTAATTCATAACTCTTAACTCCTAACTCCTAACTCCTAACTCCTAACTTTTATTAGCAACAACCGCCGCCGTCATAATACCAAGTTGAATCAGTGACAACCACTTTTTCTGGTAAGGCATCCGCTAAATTTTTAGCAGTTTTATCACATACAGCCGCTGGAATTCCTCGCTGTAAAATGTGACCTTTATTATCATCAAAAAATGGTTCTGAGCCTGCGTATATTGCTGTTTTACCAGTAAAAATACAAGCTCCATCTTCTGGAATTGGTAATTTAAAAGCTACTGAATCAAGACTTTCTAAAAGAAGATTTTCTTTTAAATTATAAGTAGTAGCTTCCAGTAGACGATAAGGACGACGAGCGCGAATTTCAACTTGTCCAAAACCAACATTAATAATACGTTGAATATACTCTTCATAAGTCAATGCACCAGATAAACACATAGCTCGCAAACGCTCATCTTTTTTTAAATGTTCTGGTATTGGACAAGTCGCAATCGGATCACTCATTTGCAAACGTCCACCCGGTTTTAATACACGATATGCTTCTTTTAACGCACGAGTTAAATCTTCTGGTTCAAAGATATTAAAAAGACAGTTTTGTGCCACAATATCAACTGAACTATCAGCAACTGGTAAATTAAAAGCGTCACCTTCACGAATTTCTACAAAGCTAACATCAAACCAAGGATTCTCTGTTGCTGCAACTTCTAAATTTTGCTTTGCAGCTTCGCGCATATCTGCAACTGGATCTACCGCAATTACCGCACCCGCATGACGGGAAAAATAAGCAAATTGCAAAGCTTCTAAACCACCACCAACCCCTACATATAACACTGTTGGTTCGTTATTAAGTTCGTTAGCGTGAACTGTTGTACCGCAACCGTAATTCATTTCCTGCATTTTCAGAGGAATATGTAAACCTGGTAGCTGCATGGGCGTACTTTGGACGCAACAAAGACCAATTTCCGGACTTTGGGCTACTTCACTGTAAAATTGGGCTGCTGTTTCTAGATAAGTCATTCGATTTTGGATTTTGAATTTTGGATTTTAGATTGATGATTTTGGATTGTCCTGTTATTGAAAGAAACTAGATAGATACTAATCTCAATAACTTTCAGTTGGACGAATTTTCACTGAAAATAAATTCAATTGAAAAAAGCGGTAGCAAGTTATTAACCTGTACCACTATTGATTCTACAAGGTTGACAAAAATCTGGTAGTAGATTCTTTCTATATCTATTTAAATATGATTTATCTTTTGCTAGATGAGTTTTTCCTGAGAGTAAGCTTGGATAATGTTAAATTTTTTGATTCATTCTCGCAAAACATAACCAACACCCCGTACCGTTTGAAGCAGCCGCTTTTCTTGATTCGCTTCCAACTTCAACCGCAGATAACGCACGTAAACCTCAATAATATTAGAATCTCCCATAAAATCATAACCCCAGACTTCTTCAAGAATGCGATCGCGAGTTATCACTTGTCGGGGATGAGAAAGTAAATATTCAAGTAAATCAAATTCCTTGGCTGTCAAATCAATTAATCGCGAATGTCGGTAAACTTCCCTAGTACTGCGGTTTAATTTTAAATCTTCAAATTGTAAAACATTTTCGCTACTTTCTTCAGATGTCCTACGAATACGGGCGCGTACTCTCGCCAATAGTTCTTCCACACTGAACGGTTTGACTACATAATCATCCGCACCAGCATCCAAACCTGCAACGCGATCGCTAACTTCATCTTTAGCAGTTAACAAAATTATCGGTACTTTATCCCCAGTGGTTCGCAAGCGTCGGCAAATTTCTAAACCAGTCATACCGGGTAGCATCCAATCTAAAAGTATTAAATCAGGTTGTGACTCCCGTGCCATCGTTAATCCGGTTAATCCATCATTTGCGACGCTGACTTGATAGCCTTCAAAACCCAACTCTAATTCTACAAATTTAGCCAGTTTTACCTCGTCTTCAACTAGTAAAATATGCGCTTTCATAACATTTACTTATCTTATTTTAAATATTTAAAACTGCCTTTTGCCTTGATTCTATGGATATATCATGATTTATTGAATAATTAACATAAATTTTATTAACTTAATATTAATTTTGAGCTTTAAATAAAATATTGTATATTCTTGATATTTCTTATAGAAAAAATCTTAGTTATCAAAGTAAAGTTCAAAAAAATATCTGATTTATCAGTGAATAAAAATTAAATCAAAATTTCCCCTTATTAAACAAAAATCTATGCTATTAGAATCACAAAATTCACAACAAAAACAGCGAACTTTAGAAGTTTTATCATCTCTTAGCTATCGAAATGGAGAACTAAACAAATTTTTACAAGAAATTGCGATCGCTGTTAGTAAACTAATTACTATCGACTGGTCTGTAATCACCCTTTGCCAAAAAGATTTTGATAAAATTCTCGCTAGTAGTATAAAGCTAGATGATTATGAAACTATTTATTCATTACATGATGTTGTCACTGGAACGGTAGTAGAAACAGGAAAAAGTCTCACAGTGGAAGATACCAATACCTGTAGACAATATGGTAAAGTTCCCGAAGGATATCGTTCTTATTTAGGAGTTCCCTTACGCACTTCCCAAGGACAAGTTATCGGTACCATTTGTTCGTTTCATCAACAACCCCGCAAATATAATTTAGAAGAAGTTACAATTGTGGAATTATTTGCCGAACGTGCAGCAACAGCAATCGATAATTATCAACTTTATCAACAACAATGTAAATTTAATCAAATATTAGAAGCCGAAGTTGCTCGCAGAACCGAAGAATTAAAAGCCGCACAAGCAAAACTTTTAGAAAAAGAACGTTTAGCGGCAATTGGAGAATTTGCTTCTAGTATTATTCACGAAATTCGTAACCCTTTTACTACCATGAAAATGGGTTTAAATTACTTTAAAAAAGTTGATAAATCGTCAGCTTCTCAAATACGATTATCTTTAGCATTAGAAGAAGCAGATAGATTAGAAAGATTGTTAAAAGAAATTTTACTCTATGCAAAACCTCAAAACTTACAGCTACAAGCAATTGATATCAATGAATTTCTCACAGAAATCTTAGAATCCTTGCGAATGATGCCTTTTTCCAACCAACGTCAGATAGAGTTTGAACTAAAAAATTATCCCCCATCAACTCAGTTAAAAGTAATGGGGGATAAAGATAAACTTAAACAAATAATGATTAATCTTGTCCGTAACGCTTGTGAAGCTATAAGCGTGGGAGAAACCGTCAAAATTCAGCTTGAAAATAATTATAAAGAGCAAGTATCAATCAACATTTGTAACAGTGGAGAACCCATTTCCCCAGAGGTATTACCAAAAATTACTCAGCCTTTTTACTCAACAAAAGCCTCTGGAACTGGGTTAGGATTAGCAATAGTTAAACGCATAGTAGAATCTCATAATGGTGAATTGTTGATTGAATCTTCTTCAGAAAAAGGAACAACAATAAGCGTAAAATTACCAACTTGCTCTTAGCAATAAGCAGTAATATCTTCACCACATTCATCAGCAAGATAGCATAAAGCTTTAAAGCGCAAAGTCACAACTTGCTCGTAAAGAGGATTTAATTTACACATTGGAGGAATGTGAAATAACTTGCGACCAAAAACTACTATATCGCGTTCAAAAGGACATTGTGCAGGAATGAGTTTGCACAGAAAGTGAGCTAATTGAGAATTTTTAACTTCTTGTGAATCCAGCCATTGACGAACTGGGAAAAGAAAGTCATTTTCGGATTTGAATTGAGTAAAGCTTGTCATGATTTTTACCTCATTTGATAGTTAGTTTTAAATCCTGTTCTATATATAAATAGGATTGGATTTAATAACTTATGCATTTCCAACTCTTTGGAACACCTATAACTACATACAGCTATTTGAGGGTTCCGGATAATTCGAGCAGAAAATAATCGTCAAATCGTTGACATATTTCGCAAGTTGAAAACTATAGAAATTTGCACAGTTTAGTTAATGACAAATTCATATAGCAATCCTATAGGACTTGTAATATCGTTTCAATCAAAGGTGATACAGATCAATAATGTAGAGACGTTGCTCTGCAACGTCTTCCTAAATTGCGATTTGTATCGAGAATTAAATAAGTTAAAATAGCAACGTAAACACAGGGTTGTTTGACAAACATCGCTCAACAATAACTATGCCCAAGTGGAAACTAGTTACCGAATTTACCTTTGATAGCGCCCATTACATCAAAGATTATAATGGTCCTTGCGGTCGAATGCACGGGCATACTTATACAGTGCGAATTGAAGCCATCAGTAATCAACTACACTCCTCAGAATATTGTCCTCATCCAGTCATGGTTGCCGACTTTAGAAGCTTACGTTGGGCTAAAAAAGATGTCACCAAAGGAGGATTAGATCATTGTATTCTCAACGAAGTAATGCCTCCAGAATATGAAACCACCGCAGAAATGATTGCTAAATATATATACGACGAAACTAAAAAGAAATTGCCAGAAGGTGTAAAAATCAAAGTTGCGGTATCCGAAACGGCTAATTCTTGGGCTGAGTATGAGGATGATTGAAGGGGTTTTTATTCAAGTCAAGCAGTTTAGTATTATTTAAACAGATTGGTATTATAGAAAACAGTAGATAGAAATAACTCAAAATGCCACCCTTTCATCTCATCTCCCCTATAACCGCTGAAAACAATAATTTAACCCAAGTTTATCAAAGTGATTATGGTATTCTCTACCAAGGAGATTGTCTAAATTTTTTATCTTCTATTCCCGACGAAAGTACAGATATTGTATTCGCTGATCCACCTTTCAACCTTGGTAAAAATTATGGCAAAAATGTCAGCGATAACTTAAAAGATAATGAATATCTTACATGGTCAAAAAAATGGCTAAATGAAAGTGTTCGCGTGCTAAAACCAGGAGGTAGTTTATTCGTTTTTAACTTACCTAAATGGTGCATCGAATATGGTGCATATCTTAACCAAAAAGATATGTTTTTTCGTCACTGGATTGCTTGTAGAATGCCAAAAGCTTTTCCAAGAGGTAAGCGAATGTCTCCCGCTCATTATGGTTTACTTTATTATACGAAAGGAGAACCGGCTGTTTTTAACAAGGTTTATACACCAATACAAGTTTGCCGACATTGTAGCGGTGAAATTCGGGATTATGGCGGACATCGTAAGAAGTTAAATCCCAAGGGTATTAATTTGATGGACGTTTGGGATGCTCCTGAAGAAGTGTGGGAAGATGCTTCTGCTGTCGATAATACAGAGCAAATGTGGACTCAACTTGAGGAAGTATGGAGCGATATTCCCCCAGTTCGTCACCGAAAACATAAGAAAAGAGGAGCCAATGAATTAGCTCCAATTATGTTAGAACGCATTATTGCAATGGCATCAAATCCAGGGCAAATTATAATTGACCCTTTTGGTGGTTCTGGTACTACATTTTATGCTGCTCAAAAGCTGCAAAGATATTGGTTAGGTACGGAAATTAGCGATACTTTGGGAGCAGTTAAACGATTAAACGATTTAGCTGATGGTAAGTTGGAAGAATGGGAATCTGCAAGAGGAAAGCGGCAAATAAAAACCGAAAAAGATTCTCGACAATTAGATTTATTTTCTTAGAAATATAGATATTTATCTAAATTAAAGCACGACCATCAGTTCCTTTCGTGATTGTTGGTATATTACTATCTATTGCATCATGTTCTACAACAAATATTTCCAAGAATCCTTTATTAATATTAACAGCCCGCCAAACATCAAAATATGGCTCTAATTCCTCATAGTTACCAATTCTATCAGTAAGATCAGTATAAAGTTTTTTACTAGGAAGTACTAAAGCTGAGCCTAAGAAAACTCCTCGTAATTGCTACGTTCATAATTTCTATAAGTGTCACAGCAACGGCAATAATGCGGGAGGAAAATCCACACCGCATTTTGCCTCCCCTACACGAAAAAGATGCCAGTTGCGTAAGTCCTATGGATTATTAACCATTTTCAAATACCCTTCCAAATTTTTAACTCGCTGTTGGGTAACATCAGTCAAACAACTAAGTTTAAGAACTGGTTCTAAAGTTCCTCCCTCTACCTCACCAGCTTCAAAAGCACAACTTTTATCTCTAAATTGAATCCAAGCAGTTTGAGCATCAACTAATCTTTTCTGCTGTTTAGCATTTAATTTTGGTCTTAATTGTCGATAAACTTGATTGAGTTTTTTATCTGCGGCTTCATAACTTTTACCAGCACAAACTCTCATTTCTAAAGTTGTCTGAGGATTATTACAATTAACATTTTGAGCTACTTTGAAAGAATTAGCATCAGCTAAGTTTGGTGAAGCGACGATACCCAAAATTGGTAGGGAAATAAGAGCAATTTTTTGTAAGTTAGAATGCAATTTCATTGATTTGTATATTCTTATTTGTATTTGCCATTAATAACCTCAATATTCATATAATTAATTCCGGATTTTATCAAAGTGAATTTCGCTGAGAAGTCGAGTTTTTATAAAAATTGTCTTGTGTTACAGATATTTCAGGTGAGAGGATGTTTTAAAAGTACCCGGCGCTTTATTACCCCACGCCAGTTGCTACAACTGAGGCAGTCTCCCCAACGCACTGCTTCCCACACATTTAGCTTTAGGTGGACTGAATGTATCTTAAACCCGTGAAGACGGGTGCCGGTTTGTGTAGATGCGGTAACAAAGCGCCGGATAAATCTAAAAAACCGACTTATTGATGATTAAAATTTTATTTATTCCATCGAAAATATCTTTGCTTCTCCGACTTCAGGAACAACATCAACTTCTATTTGAAAAGTACTAAAAAAGCCAGTACCGCGAATTTCAAACTCCCAACCACCATTCTTAAATTCCATTGGTATTCCGTTATCATTATCGGCAAACCTTTCATCATTATGCAAAAAAAGCTGTAACTTTTGATTTTCTGTTGGTAGCAAAGCCCGAATATAGTATTGCTTGCGAAAAACCACATTATCGGAAAAACCAATACCGAGTAAATCTCTTTCTCCAATATAAAAATCAAGCCGTATTACCATATCTTTTGGAGTAATACTTTCATCTGCCAAAATAGATGTAGTATCCAAATAACCTTCCCAAATTAACTTGTTATCGTCAGCCCAATCAAACGCAAGTTCCTTGTTATTTTCTTGAAAATTAACACTATTATCCAAATCAGTTTTACTGAAAGGACCATAACAATTTTCTGCTTCTTTACTTTGATGAAATAACTCAAAATCCACACCACGAGGTTTAATCGAAACCCCCATAAAAAACTCACTCTTGCCAAATAAATCTTTACCGCGAGTTACCTTACCCCTAACAAAACGCAATCGCGATCGCAAGTTACCAAAAAAGAAGCGTGTGGCAATTTCAAATGCTTCTCTTGAAGTTACCAGCGAGTCTTTACCACTGTGACTTTTATGAATAAATGTTCTAGGAACTCCAGGTATTTGAGCATAAGCTTGTTTAACTAAACCGTCGCTACGATTGTAATTCACTCCATATTCATCCGTTACTGAAAACAAACGATTTAAGAAAGATGCTGCTGGCTTATCATAACTACGGTAATTGGTTCCTACTACTGTTAATAATCTTTCTTTGGGAAAATAGTTATGAAAATTTACGAAAGATTGTTGATTTTTTGCTTCTTTTTGAAAACCAGGATGAAAATGTTTTATTTCATCTTTTGCACTAATTCCAATCCAGTTTTCTATCAATTGAAATGAAATACCTTGATGTGGTGTACCAAGAGTCACAATTTTGTTAATGAAATCTTCCGCTTTTTGATTATTTTCAGGGTAAACACGTTGTATAGCTTCCCGCACCAACAAACCACCCATAGAGTGAGCAATAATATTTACTTTCGGCTTTTCATTATTGTTAATATGTGCCAGTTCTCGAATAAACTCAATTAATCGCACCAGCGCTTTACCATAGGTTTTAAACGTTCGGTCATTCAAATCATAGTAGCGAAACACCCAAATCGTTTGACAAACGTTTTCTACTGATTCTAGTAAATGTAAAGCCATTGCTGGATCAATAACAATTTTATCCCCCGAAAAAAAGTTTTCTGTCTGTAAACGCTTGAAGTTATGAATAACATTTTTAGTTTCGAGATTTTGCAACGTTGGAGATAGAGAAACTCCTTGATTTACCATGTTTTCCAAATTCAGCAATTTGCGAGGAAGCACCGGCTGTTGACTTATTTCTTTACCATAGTAATTTACTACATTTGTTGCATCCTGATACTTCCAATTGGACTTCAAAAACCGTAAAATAAACCCTTCATAGATATAATTTTCACCTTGCTTGTGCAAGTAAACGCTACCATCATTAAAACCTTGATATGCATCTTTTTTATCGTCGGAAACATCCAACTGACCAAAACCTCTAATTAAAATAATTGGCTGAGAATTTCGCGTAGGTTCAGACATAGTCACCTTTCAAAGATTATTTGTGTAAATTTCAGTAGTTTATCTATTGACTTTTATACCTAAATATCATTTTTTTTGCATATTTATTTGTAAAAATATATGTCATATTGGATTAATAATTATTAATTTTCATCACTATAAAATTTATAGTAATAGTTAAAATAAAAAAATGCTGGTTAACTTAAATTTAGAGAATTTAATTTAATTTAGATCCCCGACTTCTTTAAGAAGTCGGGGATCTAAACACCGTGATTTCGATACATACAAATAGGATTGCCATATCATTTTCAATTATTCTCAGACTTCACCACCGGAAAACCACACCTGCCAAAGACCAAACTTGATATGTAGAATATAGTTCAATCAGGTTAAACTTGATTAAAGTAGCTTTTTATTATGCTACTAATAATAAACTTCCAGTTTCTGTCAACTTTTTATTGCGCTGTTTGAGAAACCCATAATGCTAGACCGAATATTTGATTATCTACACTATAATTTCAGCATTGAAGCATCTATCGTCTTACTTATTCTAATTTTTTTAGAAGCCGTATTATCTGCGGATAACGCCATTGCTCTTGCCGCGATCGCCCAAGGACTTGACGACGAAAAAATCCAACGTCAAGCCCTTAATATTGGTTTAGTCGTTGCCTACGTGTTAAGAATTACTTTGCTTCTTACCGCTACTTGGGTACAAAAATACTGGCAATTCGAGTTAATCGGTGCAGCTTATCTACTTTGGTTGGTATTTCAACACTTTACCTCCGAAGAAGACGAAGAACATCACCATCACGGTCCCCGCTACAAATCGTTGTTGCAAGTCATACCAGTAATTGCCTTTACCGATTTAGCCTTTTCCTTGGATAGCGTCACAACTGCGATCGCCGTTTCCGATACCAAATGGTTAGTAATCACCGGAACCACCATCGGTATTATTACCTTGAGATTCATGGCAGGTTTATTTATCCGTTGGTTGGATGAATTTGTCTACCTCGAAGATGCCGGTTATATTACCGTCGCATTCGTCGGGATACGCTTATTGTTGAGAGTCGTCAACGAAGCTTTCGTTCCTCCTCAGTGGTTAGTAATTAGCGCGATCGCCATCATTTTAGCCTGGGGATTTTCCAAGCGCACAGTTCCACAAGTTGAAGAAAGCGAAAAAATTGAAAAAACAAAAGTTATAAATTAGGAGGACGAGAGTCAATACAGTTCGGATCAGAAAATTTGGCAAACCAAAAACCTTGTAGAGACGCGATACATCGCGTCTTTAATACCCAAAATCACCACGAAAAATTCCTCAAGCCTAAAAATCTCTCAATAACCCACAACGCACAAATGTATTATTGTCCTAGTTTATAATTAATTAACGTAAATAAATCACTCGTAAAGCGTTATGTTGCAATCGATTGAAGGAATTTATAAAGATGGTAAGGTCGAACTTACCGAACTACCATCAGATGTATTAGAAAGTCAGGTCATTGTAACTTTTTTAAAGTCAAGAAATTCTTTGCAGCACTCACAAATAATGACATTTGGGATGTTTTCTGGAAATAAGCAATCTACAGAAGAGGATTTTTCTATTGCTGAATTTCATGGAGATAAAGAAGACTACTTAGATTGGTCAAAATAAGAGATGAAATATGTTGTTGATACCCATGCTCTTATTTGGTTTCTAGAAGGGAACCCACGTTTGGGTACAAATGCTAAAGCTATTCTTTCTCATCCCGATTCTCGATTAATTATTCCCGCAACTACATTGTCTGAAGCTGTTTGGATTGTTGAAAAAAAGGAAAACATCGATTTCTTCTGCTCAAGATTTGCTCGCAGCAGTCGAAGCAGATTCTCGTGTGATAATTTATCCTCTGGATAAAGATGTAATTGAAATCACGATGAATTTATCAGCAATAAATGAAATGCACAGCCAGCCAATTAATCTTCTTAACAATTCGCTCACGGACAGGTTGAGTCAACTTTTCCAAATCAGCAAGAGCTTCTGGTTGATACTCAATTACATAACTGATCAGAAATCCAAGCCAAGCCTATTCATTGCCTCTTTCGCAGAAATACCGCGAGTTCCTGTTTTTCTAAGTCTTTGAATTTCCAAAAGTCCTTGCTTGAACTCTTCCTTAACCGTTATGCCTTCATCAGGATCGGGTAAAAAATCTTCTAGCACTTCCACAACTGTTTCCCGTATCAGGGTTTTCAGTTCATAATATAATACCATCAACTCAAGTTTACCCTAAATATGGTTAGCGGTAATAGTAGATAGCGATCGCCCATCTAAAATTTGGTTGAAATATGTAGTTGGTTGAAATATGTAGCGCGATCGCACTCCCCGACATCACAAATGTGATCGCATTATCCCACAAACCCAATAAACGCGAACTGACAAGTCAGCGCAAGCTATCGCACTTCCTTACAAACCCAACAAACGCGAACGACTTACGACTTGCGTCGGACAAGCTACGTCGCGTAAGCTTACCTTTTAGATATACTCAAATTAGAAATAACCAACCTAAAACAATTGAATGCATGACAAATCGTGAAGAATTGATCCAGGAACTCGAACAAGCTCCTGATGATATAGTCCAGTCAGTACTAGATTTTGTTCGTAGGGTAAAAGCAACACGCAAAACTCATCCTCTCGCAAAATTTGCAGGTATTTTAAGTGATGTCGAAGCTCAAGAATTAAAACGGGCGATCGCCACAGAATGTCGTCAGGTGGATGTAAATGAGTGGTGAGATTGCCCTGGATACCTCTGTGGCAGTACGTTTTTTGAATGGGGACACAGCGATCGTTTCACGGGTGCTAGCATTACCAGAGGTGGTTCTACCTACCGTAGTAGTGGGAGAGTTACTTTTTGGCGCGGAAAACTCTACTCGTCCATTGCAAAATTTACCTCGTTATCTGGAGTTTATCTCATGTTTACGGAGGACTCTAGCCATTCTCAGGGAGAAGAAAGGGAATGGGCAATTGGTGAAATGGAAGATGGCTTAATTGTTGTGGTTGTTTTTACCATGCGAGGTGAGGGAATTAGGATAATTAGTGCGAGAAAAGCGACAAAAAGGGAGTGTCAAAAATATGAATCAGGAATCTGAGTTTCCTTTTGAAAGAGCAAGACGAGTTACACCAGAAGAAAATCAAAAATTCAGAGATGCGATCGCACAGCAGTTTGGGGTTACACTCAGGAAACGCGGACGACCAGCTAAGGATGAAGAGGAAAAGTATGAGCCGATTTCCATTAGATTTCATCCTAAAATCATAGCTTGGGCAAAGAAAGAGGCAGAAAAACGAGGAATAGGATATCAAACAGTTATTAATGAAGCCCTATTAGATAAAATAGGCTGAAACAAGTGCGATCGCAATCCCAAAACCGAAACACGATACGCAAAGCGTAAAGCAAGAAGGCTTATCGCCTTCCTCAAAACCACCAAAACGCAATGATAATTTTTACTTCAATCTTCAAGAAGTCCAGCAGAATCTGAGGGAATCTTTAATTGTCTAGCAGCATCAATAAGTTTACGATCGAGTGAGAGAAAATTTTCTATACTGTGGTTGCGAGCAATTGCCAAATGTAAAGCGTCTCCTGCTCTCAATCCGGTTTCCCATTGCTGGATAAATTCAGATGCGAGAATAAAATCAGCAGTTGTCACTGTAAAGACTTTAAGCTTCCCCGCTCTAAAGAGACGAGGATTTCTGAAGAGTCCATAAAAGAACTTTCTTAGGCGCACTTAACGCACCTCTACTTACTCCACTTAAATCTAATTTAAGTTTTGTAGCTACTTTACGAATAATATTTGCAGCCCCGTTTCCATCTGCATTTATCTTTATTCCAGTTGAACTTTTAAATAAACCTCGGTTTGTTCTAACTCCACTACTTTTCCACCCCTTAAAGGGTTTTTCACCATATTTAGGTAGGAAGTCATTATCTAAGAACGATGTTTTAGAGGTATAACTTTCTTCAGTTTCAATGAACTGTATCCCGTATTGTTCACATAATTGTTCAATACGGTTTTTTAGTTTAGCAGTGGGAATTTGAATAAACTTTTGATTATTTTTTCTACCAATTTTAGATTTATCTTTTTGACCAATATTCCAACCAAAAACAATAGAACCAATTTGATTCTCTAAACAGTGATTGATAACTATTCTTGCCGCTTTATTAACTGCATAACGCATCTGTCTGTTACGCTTTTCTGTTAAAGTTGCAAGTCTGTTAGACCAAAAGCCTTGAGGTTTATTTTCTTTAATTTTGGCAACAGATTTGTTGTACCATTGATTCAAAGATTTTAGATGTAACCCATCAACAATAAAAGAAGTTCCAACGTTCGTTACGCAAGTTAACCAATTGTTCAAACCATGGTCAATTCCTAATACTTTTGACTTATCAACTTCAACATTTACACTCTTAGTTTTATATACAAACTCTGCATAAAAACATCTATTTCTTGGTAAAATTCTAATCTCTTTAATATCTGACCAATTCAAATTATTTGGCATTGATAAGAAAAATTCTGAAATTCCAAACCATGCTTTAACTTGATGTCCTAAAGGGAATCTAATCTTACCTTCTTTTAGTTTCAACCATTTTTTAGGATAAGTTACAGTAAAGAACCCGCCGGGTTTTCTATAATTTGGTGGTTTTGGCTTTTGATTTAACTCACCGTTTTTAGACTTTGCTAATAGTTTTTTAAATGATTTAAAAGACTCTCCAACATTTAAACAAGTTTGCTGCATGGAGGAAGCATAACCAGCATTAAAGTGCTTGTTGGTTTTCATGTAAGCAGTTAAGTCAAAGCCGCTGACTATTTTACCTGTTTTAAACCATATTTGACGTGCATAATATACAGAGCAATTATATACATTATTAGATTCATAGCAAAGATATTGGATAATTGCTTTTGTTTCTTTGTCACACTTTATTAATTCTTGTTGGCATCCAAACACTTAAACCCTCTACTTGTTTGTTTATAATTATCATGTTACAGACTAATATTTAAAGGCAGATAAATCTGCTTGAGTCAGTTTTCCACCCTGCTTTAAAAAGACAGGGCTACCAACTTCCCAAATATTTTACGTGTAAGATTGAACTGTATCTTCTTTAAATGAGTATATTATTGCTTCCATTTGTTCTAAATTCAACTCATTCATCCGAACGCGACGGGACACAAGACTGGTAAACTCGACGGTTGTCCAATCGCTAATGGCTAATTTATCAGTAGGTATATTAAGCAGGATTGTCTCAACTGATGCATTGGTTGCTTCTCGGATATAAAAAGGTGCAAGAAAGCTTGTGTCTAGGTAGATCAATATCTTGCCTCTTGGCGTAAACTTTGGATGATTTCTACATTACTTGTTAGTGTTTGAGATTGGGTAGCTCTTAGTTTGCGGCGAGATGTTAAAGGTTGAG
>JBHJOU010000427.1:0-5115 GCA_050329355.1 Rivularia sp. (in: cyanobacteria) | reverse complement strand
CTTTGCCAATGTAAACAACATCATCATCTGCTATTACAAAATAGATAGCAGGACAATCAGGTAAATTACTACGTTCTTTTAACGGTAGCGATGGCAGCCCTAGCGGATTAATATCCCTTGCAATCATTTGTCTTCCTCATCTTTAGAGCTAGAAGAGGAAGTATCGCTTGAAGTATCCTGCTGAAAATTAGGAGGAGCAGCAGGGTCAGTGTAAGCTCCTTGCTCGTATGCTTCTAATGCACTTGTAAGTATTGCAGCGGCTAGGTTGCTGGTGGTGCGCTTTTGAGATTTTGCCCATTCCTCCAACCCTTTTAACGTTTCTTCTGTCAAGTTTACTGTTAGTCTCCACCTCGACGGCATTTCAAATAATTCCATATTCATTCACACTCCCTATATAGTGCCTCACTGTGCTGCCAAAATTTTAACAAATAAGTGCATCCAGGTGCAGCACTTATGTTATTATCCCCGTAAAACCGTTGCAATTTTTGAAGAAGCTGCAACAACCAAGCAACCTTTTAGCGATCGCTATCTCAACCTTTACCAAAACTAAAATCCATGACAAGAACCAAAAAGCCAGATATTCATACCGAAATCAAACCCACTGCATCGCTACCTTCTGTGGCAGTAAATCCAAAAAATCTTGTGTATAAAAGGTTTGCACGGTTGTTATTAATGCAACTGACTTTTTATACCTTCATTTGGGCTGTTCAAACTGTCACTTCTGCACTCGGTTGCAGAGTTGTCAAAATTCTCTCAAAACCAGAAATATTGGTTCTGCGTTGGTTGGGTTGCAGTGCAAGGGTAAAGCGTGCGTAGTAACAGCAGTGCAGTTGATTGTCATTAATTGTCAAATATTATGAACAACAATCAAGCAAAAGTTTACTTTGAAATCCACTATGAAAGTACGGTTAGTGACAGGACTTGGTATCGCATCAAGCGCGTGATTCGCGAAAGCGGACTGGAGATAAACCGGGAAAATCTACAACTGATAGCTGATTTAAAAAGGAGGAATGAATATACAAAACTTTCTTTAGGGCAAATTATTTACTGTTACCAACAGGCTCAAGAATTAAGTAAAAAACGAGTAACGATTAAAGGAGATGTAGTTTATCGGGAACTGCAAAAACTTTGTAACTACAAAGCGCATCGCACCACTATTACCAGATGGTTTCAAACAGTGCCGCGTAGCAAAGGAAAATACTTCGATCGCGACCGTAATTACAAAGCAGAGGAATTGGTACAAGTGTTTGCTGCTGCTTGTATATACGCTCAAAAGCAAACAGATAGAAAGTTACATACATCAAGGAATAATTAATCATGAAGCGCAGTCATATCGAAAATATCCGTAAAGCTGTCAAGAAAGTTGGAGACTATAAACCAACAGCAGAGCAAATTAGAGCGGCGATTTTAAAAGTATGTCCAGATGGGGAAGTTAATCAAAATAAGCAAGAAATTGTTGAAGAAGTTATTAGTTTAATTGAATCATCTGCTCAAATCCAAATCAGTAAAGAATTGGTTGAAGTTGATGATATTAAACATGAGTTAGAATCCTCCATCGATAGCGATATACCAGAAGAAACAAGCCTAACGGTAGCTCAACAACGCGAACTAGTAGCTTCAGTTGCCTCCCAGCTTGAGGTAACGCTATCCCCTTCAGAGATTGTAGAAGTATCCCAAAGCTTAAATAATCAAATAGAGAGCCGCAGCGAATTCATCACCGAAATTAGCAGTGCAATTCGCAGTTTTATTGATGCTAAAGCTGATTCTCAAAAGCAAGAAATAAATGATTTTGTAGAAGACACAATTGATTATGCGGCTAGCAAGCTTAACGATAATGACCGACGATTAAAAGAAGGATTGCAGGAAATTAACAACTTTTTTCGTTCCGACTCAGCAAGGATTAAAGAACTATCAAAATCCATTGCTGCGGCATTCAAATAAGATTGCATCTGGTTTTTACTTGTTAGTAACTGGACTTTTTCTGCTACCTTTACTGGTGCAATTATTAACAAGCTTTAAACCGCTAACTCCCCGCCAACAAAGACAGCGATTAATTGAGCAAGGATACATCTGTGTAAACCGTTGTAAGGATGATTAACAATGAAATCAAAATACGTCCGCGACCATGTTTCAACTTATGGTAAATCAATCAAAAAAGCTACAGACAAAAAGTTTGGCATCAACAACCGCTTGATTATTCGTGCCGTCAACGGTGATGAAAAAGCCCTCAAAGAAATTGGCGACTTAGGAAAAACAGGCGAACGATTGGCTTTATCAATGCCCTTGATTCGAGAAAACCTCAAAGCCTACATCGAAGGAACCACCGAATACAACACCGCACTAGCTGACATTTATAAGTCCGGTGCCAAAGGCGCGATCGCAATTGATAAAGCCGGAGCCGATATGACTTTAGAAAATACTCGTTATGAGAATTTGATGAAGGAATATAACACTAAATTATTTGCTCAATTAGAAGCTGAAAATCAACGCCATAATGACAGTTTAGATGTGATTCAGTTACAGGCTTGGATTGATGCTCAGATGGCTACAGTCAATGCTAAAGCTAATTTAGAATCAATTTCTAATAAACCATTTTTAGCGCAGATGAAAGCCGATGCAGATTTTGAAAACAAGAAAATAAAACATCTGTTAGAAAATGGTTCGGACAGCGATTTGAGTTTAATTCCTAGAAAACAATTCTCTACCAATCCAGTAGTTAAATTATGGAACAGCATTAGAGAAATTTTTAGCTAATTAAATGCCTCCAGTAATTATCTGGAGGCTTGTATTACTGTTTGCGGAATTACTATGTTACAAGAATTTGAAGTAGAAGAAACTGAGAACCAATCTAATTATCCAACGGTTGAAGATACAGCATTTACCCCCGACGAACAAGAAGCTATTAAAAACTATAAGGACAATCTAAGTAAAAAATTAGATAAAAATCGAAGCGTTCTTAAAGGTTTGGAAACTGTCCTGTGGGGGATAACTTCATATTCGTTATCAAGATGGCTAATTCTAACCAGCGGTACTCAAGGAATACATCTCGCGATCGCATCTGCTTTTTTAATCAACAACATTGTCAATCGCGATTGTTTGGATAGTTTTAGGTTCGATAGGAAAGAAGGTCAAAACGATATTGAAGGCATGGGTAAATTAATCAAATTCGGGTTCTCAACGCTGGTAACAGCTTTTGTCATTTGGTCGGCTGTAGGTGACTTTTTACACATTGTCAATACTTCAGAAGATACCTACGACCGATTGAGTAAAACCGTAGAGGATTTTAACAAACTACCCAACGAGCAACAAAATAAAATTATAATAGCTGGTGGTGTAGTTATTATTGCTGGATTGTACGTTGTCATTGATTCTTCACGTAGAAGATGAAAATTCCATTGAAGGGGTTAACAGTTTTATGTGTTGCTATTAGTTTGTGTAGTGCTTATTATCTACCACAGACTCAAAGACCATTTGATTTAATAGGCGTTAAATTCTGTCCCCAAACAGCAAATATGAATCAAACTAATGCTGCTTTATCTCAGAAAGAGTTAGATAAAAAGTATTGCTCCTACGAACATAAATTACTAAAAGAAGTATGGGAGAGTAAGCAGTTTGAAGCGTCGCAACCTCTTCCAGAATCAAGTTTTATTATTAGAAATATACCAAGTATAAATTATAGTCATATATGGTATTTGATAAGTCCTGTTGCGATGGGACTTGCTTATTTAAGCTATGCCAAAAAGTGTGAAGACGATGAAAATAATGCTCATTTTGAATTAGAAGGATTTAAAACTACTATTAAACTTTATGGTGCCAATTCTAGGGAAGAACGAGAATTTAAAACTGAAGCTGTTAAAACTGGTTGGGATAAAGAGAGAGTAAAATTTGGCTTTATCTCTGTAGAAGCAATTCAAGATAAATTTAAAAGACAGCAAGAAATCCAAGATAAAACCCACGCTTCTACTTTAAAACAATTTACCACCGCTGATTCCGAGATGGATAAAAAGATTGCGGAGAACTTAAGAGATAAGCATAAAGCGGACATTGAATCACAGAAAATTTTGGGCAGTAAAGGTATTGACACAGAAGAAGATAAAAATAATTCTACAGACTTAAAACTCGAAGAAAAATATCATTGGATTTATAAGCTATTAAAACTACCATTTAGAGTTTTGTCGGGTGAACAGGGTTCTGGTAAATCAACGCTCGAACGGCTAATGATTCGATTGCTCAAAGACGATCGCTATCACATAGTCGTCATTAACCCGGAAACCAACCCTACTGTCTGGTCGGGGGTACAGGTTTTAGCGGACGTTGACTCTATTAATGAATTTATGGGTAGCTTTTTAGAAATGGTGCGCGATCGCCAACGGCAAGCTAGAGACTTAAAAATTGATGAAGATGATTATTTAGATGTTGTCAAAGAGAAATCGGGGCTAGAGGGAAAAGTAGCAATATTTTTACAAGAATCTAATACTTATGAAGTCCACGGAGTTGACCCAGATTTATGGGCTAATTTCCTCAAACAATCGTTAACTAATATTAGAAAATGGGGCTTTACAGTATGCTTAACAGCACATAGCGACAATCAAACCAGCATATCTTCTAAGCTAGCAGGATTTTCTAAAATGATTGATGCGGCTCCCAGAGTAGATTGTATTGCTAAAGCCGGAAGCGATGGGGAAGCTGTTTCTAGTGGTAAAGCTTGGCTAAAAATGAAGGGGGTAAATGATAAGCAACCGATGGAAGTTGAGCTTTATAACTATCCAAAAAGTAAAAAGTTTTAATGTTAATTCAAATTAAAAAGAGGGTTGGTAATGACACCACAAGAATTTGAAAATCGCTACTTACCATCATCATGGGGAGAACGAGATTTACAATTACTTATTCAGTACAAAATGAGAAAATATAAACTACTCAAAGCACCTCAAGAAGTTCGGATTAAAACGGATGCAACAACCAGACGCGCCGACCTTGCCACTTGGTTGACGGTTTACGAAGTCAAGCGTTACTTAACCCGCGATAACATCTTTCATGCAGTAGCCCAAACAGAGCTTTACACCTATTACGGAGATAAACTATTTTGGATTATCCCCAAGCGCCGGGTAGTAGTTG
>JBHJOU010000069.1:0-8327 GCA_050329355.1 Rivularia sp. (in: cyanobacteria) | reverse complement strand
TGATGGGGTGATGGGGAGAAGGGGTGATGGGGAGATGGGGAGATGGGGAGATGGGGTGATGGGGAGATGGGGAGATGGGGTGATGGGGTGATGGGGAGATGGGGGGATTATTTTTTATGTCCAATGCTCAATTATTAACTGATAATTGGTAATTGATAATTGATAATTTAAACTATATGTTTTTAGTAACAGGTGCAACCGGCGATATTGGTAGTAGAGTGGTGCGGCTTCTGCGGGAACGAGAGATGTTAGTCAAGGCTTTTGTCCGTCTCACATCACGCTACGGCGAATTACAACATCGAGGTGCCGATATTTTTATCGGTGACTTACGGGAAGAAAAAGACATTCGCAAAGCTTGTCAAGGAGTTGATTATATTGTTAGCGCTCACGGTTCTGATGGTGATGCGCTATCCTTGGATTATCGCGCCAATATAGAGTTGATTGACCAAGCAAAAGCGAATGGAGTCCAACACTTTGTCTTTATTTCTGTATTGGGTGTAGATAGAAGCTATGAAGACGCTCCGACTTTTAAAGCAAAACTTGCTGTAGAACAATATCTACAAAACAGCGGTTTAAACTATACAATTTTACGACCTGCTGGATTAGCGTCTAACTTACTGAGCTTAGCTGAAAGATTTCGCGAAACGGGGTTTTATTTAGTTATTGGCGACCCTAAAAACCGCACCTCTATAGTCAGCACAGATGATTTAGCCAAAATGATAGTTGATTCTATGATTTTAGCAAGCGCTCGCAATAAAATTTTACCTGTGGGTGGTCCGGAGATTTTATACAGAGAAGATATCCCGCATATTCTCGGTCGTATTTTCAATAAAGAACCACTAATAATTAATCCACCACTATTTTTAATTGATGGGTTACGGGGTGCATTAGGTTTAATAAATTCCAAAACACAAACAGAATTAGGTACTTTCCGTACTTTGCTAGCCAATGAATTTTTCTGTACAACAGAAGAAGTTAAAAATCTAGAAGAAGTTTTCGGTTTTGAATTAGAAACCCTAGAAAGTTTTTTAAGACGTTATTTAGGAGTTTAGTTGATAGTTGACAGTTGACAGTTATGATGAATTTTCACCTTAAACCTTAAACCTTTAACCTTTAACCTTAAACCTTAAACCTTTAACCTTTCACCTTTAACCTTAAACCTTAAACCTTTAACCTTAAACCTTAAACCTTTCACCTTTAACCTTTCACCTTTAACCTTTAACCTTTTATGAAGTATTCCTTAGTTGCAAATCCATCTCAAGCACGTAGAACCAAACAAGAATTTGCTCAACCAGATGAACAATTATCTTATGAGTTGGGTAAAGCCGTACAGGAACTGCCACCGCTTTATACTAGATTGTTAGCAGGAACTATCAGCGCCATTATTTTTGGTTCAATTACCTGGGCTTATTTCTCAAAAGTAGAAGAAGTCGCGAGTGCATCGGGAAAAATCATTGCTTCTACACAAGTTAGACCTGTAACATCTTTGGGTAATGGGTCAATTGTCGAAGTGAATGTCAAGGAAGGTGATAAAGTAGAAAGAGGTGAAGTTTTAATTCAACGTGACCCAGATTTGCAGCAAGCGGATGTTGCTCGTTTAGCAAAAAATGCTAGCTTGATTCGGGAAGATTTACGCCGTTTGGATGCGGAGCGTACTGGTGTTAAAAAAGCAGGGAATCAGTTACAAGATGAATTGTTGCTGTCTCGCTTGCAAGATTATCAAGCACGTCAAGTTAGTGCGGAAGCGGAGGCAAATCGTCAAGCAGCCCTTGTGGAACAAGCAAAGGTACGTTTTACTCGTTTGCAAGAAAATTTTGCTAACGCTAAAACTAATTTAATTAATGCTAAAACAAATCTGAAAAATGCTCAAGAACTTCGTAAGCAAGTTGGAAGTGGTGTAACATTAGCGAAAACGAGAGAGAAAAGTTTACGGGGACTAACTACTGAAGGTGCGATACCGCGACTCGATTACTTGGATGCACAAGATAGACTTAACCGTGCTAGTGCTGAAATAACTAGAGCTGAAGATCAAATAGTCAACGCTGATAATAAAATAACTGAATCCCAAGACAGAGTTACATCTTTAGAGAAAGATATAGCTGCTCAACAGCAAGAAATTAGCCAAGCACAAGCAGCATTTGAAGCAGCTAGTAGTCAAGCACAACGTCTAGCTTCGGAGCGTCAAAGTGAAATTTTGACTCAAATTAATCAACGTAAAGAAGAATTGAGCAACATTGTCGGTCAATTAGAGCAAGCGAAAAAACAGCAACAATTAGAAACTATCAAGTCTCCAGTAAAAGGGATAGTTTACGATGTTAAAGCAAGTAAAGGTCCTGTACAAGCAGGAGAACAGTTACTTTCAATTTTACCTCAAGGAGAAGAATTATTATTAGAAGTTAAAGTTCTCAACCGCGATATTGGTTTTATTCGTCAAGGAATGAAAGCAAAAGTCAAAATGGCAACTTTTCCTTTTCAAGAATTTGGTACCATTCCTGGTGAGGTAGTACGTGTTAGTCCTAATGCAATAGTAGATGAAAAATTAGGATTGATATTTCCCACAACAATTAAGCTAAATAAAAAATCAGTTGTATTGCGTGACAAAGAAGTAATATTTACGCCTGGAATGGTTGCAAATGCTGATATTGTAACTCGTAAAAAGTCGATTTTGACATTCTTGGTTGAGCCTGTGACGCGACGGTTTAGCGAAGCGTTTTCTGTGAGATAGTTGTTAAAGGTCAAAGGTTAAAGGTCAAAGGTCAAAGGTCAAAGGTTAAAGGTTAAAGGTTAAAGGTTAAAGGTTAAAGGTGAAAGGTTAAAGGTTAAAGGTGAAAGGTTAAAGGTGAAAGATTAAAGGTCAAAGGTCAAAGGTTAAAGGTCAAAGGTTAAAGGTGAAAAGTCATAACAACTGTCAATTGTCAACTAACTTTCACGCACCTTTATACTTTAAAACAAAAATTACTCCGATTAAACCAGCTAAAAGCACTATCCAAGCTCCAGTTGCTATTTTGGTTAACTTTTTAGCCTTGATGTTTTGCCACCAACCCGTGGGGCGTAAATCTTGAAGTAAGAGAGTGGCGATCGCCGCTAAGTTTAAACTGGCAATATTGGCAATTAATAATAACATTGCTCCGATTGCGGGTTGCCATTCTCCGGAGCCCATCAACATTCCCCAAGTTACTAAAGGTGGTAATAACGCAACTGAAACCATTACTCCGACGATGGAACTGATTTCACCAGCGGTTAAGGAAATCGCAGCAGCAGCACCGGAAGCAAGAGCAACGACGATATCAGCTAAGGTTAATTTGGTTCGGATGGCGATTTCTGGTAAGTCTGGACTGATGGGAGACAGTAACCCGATTAAAATCGAAAAGACGATGGGGATTACAATTCCAATTACACCAACTCTGATAGTTCGTAAAGCTAAAGTAAAATCTCCTAAAATAGTGGCTACCGCTAATGCCATATTAGGTTTAAGTAATGGTGCTAGTACCATTGCACCAATTATTACCGCTTCACTACCGCGTACCAAACCAACAGCAGCAATACTAGAAGATAATAATAATAATGAAATTTGTGTCCATGAGAAATGAATACTTGAAGCTACATTAGTATAAATTTCTTCACGATTAATTCGAGTTGGTGCATCTGGTAAACCGACTGAATTTTCTGATGATTCTATTCGAGGTAAGGAAGCTTCTACTGGTAATAGGAGCAATCGAAAGTCTTTTATATCCTTAAACTGTCCAAGCAAACAATCAATTAGCGGTTCTACTTCCCCTGAAGAAAGCAATATTTTAAACTCCAGTTGATTATTTTCGAGTTTTTTTTGCCAAACTCCTAAAGAAGAATATTCTGCGATTAATTCCTCTAATCGTTGACTCTTTTCTTGTGGTAAATAAACCTCAACTAAGCGTAGATTCATGTACGGTGTTTTTGGAGAAAGTTTTTTGGTAATGTAGTAGTTATTATTTAGCGTAGCTGATTACCAAAATAAAAGCTTGTTTTCTTTGTCACTCTGTTGGTATGAAGTTTAAATTATTCCTTAATGAGGATGCGCTTGATTTTTTTAATGGTAGTAAAGGGTTGGGGGGAATAATAACTAATCCCTTCCCGCCCTAAAATTAGCTTTCTCTCTTTATCTCTTTCCTCTGTGTTCTCTGCGTCAAGCATCGGTTTTTTTTTCTCCCTGGGGGAGACGCTGCGCGAACGGTAATCTTTCAGCGAAAAAAAGAGTAATCATCCAGACTTGATATTATTCACAGTACAGAAGTCGGGTAACTTTCACAACACCCAATTTCTAGCTCTATACTACTCCCTACTCCCTACTTCCTAAACTAAAATATCAGGTTCTTCGAGCATACTTTCAAAATCTTTGTTAAAGATAGGGTTATTTTTATTTCCTAAAGTATTTTGTTGATAATTAATCAACTGCGATTCAAAATAGGAATTTGCCGACTTATTAATATTTTGATTGGGGGATAAATTAAAAGTCTGAGTATTGTCAAAATCAAAGCTTGTACTCAAACTTTTGTTTGTATATCCAGCATCAAAATTAGATGTAAAATTACTACCTTGAATTAAGTCAGTAGAATCGAATTTTAAACTGATAGTTTGAATATTGTTACTAGCTGTTTCTTCGAGAGTTTGACGTATCAAATTACTATTCAAGTTAGGATTAGCACTTAACATTAAAGCTACTACTCCTGCAATATGCGGAGTTGCCATAGAAGTACCACTATAGGAATCATACCTGTTATTTGGAAGTGTAGAATAAATATTGACTCCTGGAGCGGTAAGGTATGTTAAAGCATCGGTTCCTGCACGATTAGAAAATCGAGCCATATTTTTCTCTTCATCTATAGCTCCCACAGCAATTCCATATTTGTCTGCATAACGAGCCGGATAAAGTGGTGTTTCACCACTACTGTTTCCCGCTGCCATGACAACGGTTACTCCTTTACTGTTAGCATACTGTATAGCTCTTTCTATCCCAAAGCTAGGAAAAGAACCACCTAATGAAAGGTTAATGATATTGGCTCCATTATCGGCAGCATAGTAAATACCATTAGCCACCGCAGTAGTAGAACCAGAACCAAAATCATCTAAAACTTTTACTGGCATTATTTGAGCGTCGTAAGCAATACCAGTTACACCAAAATCATTTTTTGTCCCCGCAATGGTACCAGAAACATGGGTACCATGTCCATCTACATCTATGGTGTTGTTGTTATTTCCATCAAAGTTCCAACCATAAACATCATCTATATAACCGTTACCATCATCATCTTTACCGTTGTTGGGAATTTCACCCTGATTTGTCCAAATATTGTTTTTTAAATCATCATGATTGCGATCGACACCAGTATCTAACACCGCAACTACCACACCTTGCCCTGTATATCCTTTTTCCCATGCAGACGGTGCTTTTACAGCATCGGCTCCCCAATTTTTACCTCCTAGCTCAGGAACATTCGCAAATGTGTCTTCTCCAATTGCTTTAGCTACTGCTGCTGCTGCATTTACTAAACCATAACCATTTTCAGAGTTGTATCCTTGACTATTTGAAATATAAACATTTTCTGGGGAAGTTAATTGAATATTGCTATCTAAATGCGGTATTACAGATTCTTCAGAGTTTTTAACAATTAAATCATCTGTAGAAGATTCAAAACTGCTACGACTCAGAAGGTTAAGATTATTTTGTTCAACCTGGGAATTTAATTCATCTGTTGTGAGAAATGCTGTGCTATTTTGTGTTTTTTCAGGAAATAAATTACTATCGCTCAAATTAGGTTGCATAAAGTTATACCTTAAATAAATTAATCTTTATTTTGATGACACCATTAATAGTGAAAATTCTGAAAATAATTAAACTTTGAAATTGCGAAAATATTCGGATTACTCATAATTACTATAATTTTTAAGTGAAAATTGCTAGTAATTTAACAGTCAGCTTATTTCCGATGAATTTATTTATATAAATGGGTTTTTAGTAAGAAAATAATATTCAAATCAAACATTTATTCATTCTTGTAATGTGTACAATAAACTTTTTATTTCAAGAAGTCGGTTTTTTATAAAAATTTTCTCTGAGTACTAATATTTATCTAAAAACCCGACTTCTATTTATCAAGTATATTGAAGAAGTCGGGTTTTTATAAAAATTTTCTCTGAGTAGCGATATTTATGTAAAAACCCGACTTCTATTTATCAAGTGTATTGAAGAAGTCGGGTTTTTATAAAGATTTTCTCTGAGTACTAATATTTATCTAAAAACCCGACTTCTATGGACAATTTACGTAGAAACTACATTTTTAATTGTAGAATCCCAATAACTAAAGTTGTTACTAATTTCATTCCAACTTAATTCTAAAGTTCGAGATTTTAAAGCCGTATTATCAGTACTCCAAGGATTTAATAAAGTAAACTTTTGAGTTGCGGTATTATAATCAACTAAAGCGTAAGCATGGGAACTGACAATATTTGATTCTACTCCACTAGATTTTGAACCAAATCCGACAACTTCACCGGAACTAAAAGCATCAATAACCGTATTAAAATTGAGTCTTCTACCCAAAGCCGATTTTTCTCCGGTAATATGGGCGAATGCATCACTCAAATATCCAGCATTACCAATACCGTTGTATGAATTGGTATTATCTTGATTAATCCATCCAGATTCATTGAGTTGAGCATAAGCTTTTTCTGCTAATGCAACCCATAATTCATTATTACTATTTCCATGATAATCGCCGGCATTTGCATACACTAAATTGCCGATATTATTAGTTGGTAAATATCTGTCTACCGTTACATAATCGGCAACTCCTTTATTATAAAAACGAACAGTAAAAGTACCATCTCCATTATCAATAAACATATTTTGGATTATTTCTGGAGATTGTACGATAGTTGCACCTAAACCAGCCAAAAAGAAACAGTCATTGATATAACCTTGCTTGATATCATCATGACTGATACCATTTTGGAATAAAGAACCTTCTGTGTATCGATAAGTGTGAGTCGTTATCGGACGCTCACTTCCAAAAAACCATTTGTTGATCAACTTGTCTAATTGAACATCGCTACTTCCAGCCTGTAAATTACCCGATTTATTCGCAATATCACCGTTAACTACTTTATTTGATAAAACTCTTACATAGTCTGACATTCCCAAGTCAGAAGCATGATTAATTATGGTACGTAAATCATTTAACTCTGTTGAATCAACCACACCGTCATCTTTTGCATTTCGGATAATCGCGATCGCGTCGTTACGGTCTATAATATTGTCTGAAAATAATGATCTACTTAATTCACGGATGTTTGTATCTTGAATATTCTGATCAAACCAATCTAATTGGGGAATTTGATCTACAACTTGGAAAGACTTTTGCCAGATATTACTATAATTATCTATCTTATCGCGGGTTCTTGCCCATAATAAGTAGTCACCACTTTCGAGGGAATCAATACTGTAATCAAAGCCGAAAGAGCCATCTCCATTGCTGCGGAATTCCACCGCATCAGCGATATTTTGCCAATTTCCACCCTGTTTTTGTAACCAAAAATCAACTCGGCTCAAGTCATCTATACCGTTAGCATCAAATACTTTACCATTGATAATACGAACACCACCTTCAATTGTTTGAATGTCAAACTCGAAGTTAGAAGGTGCGACATTCGTAACTTGAAAGTAAGTTGTTAATGTATCTCCAGAAGCACCGGCTTTATCGTAAGCGATGGCTTTTAGCTCGTAATTACCTTGTTTTAAATCGCTAATACTGTAGTTAAAACCGATAGAAGTATCCTGATTTTGATAAAAGTTGAGAGCGTCTTTAATATCAGTCCATTCACCACCCTCTTTTTTGAGTTGAAAATCAATTCTTTGCAAGTCATCTATACCATTTGCATCAAATACTTTAGTATTAGTCAGCTTGATTCCTCCACTAATTTGCTCGATTGTAAAGCCTAGATTTTCAGGAGCTACATTGACAATATTTTCAACGTTAAAAGATTCTGTCCAAACGTTGCTTCTAGCACGGAGTTTATCGGTAGCTCTACCCCATATATGGTATTTCCCTTGTTCAAGATTACTGATATCGTAATTAAAGCCAATTGAACCATCGGTATTCTGACTAAATTCAGATACACTACCAAATTTTTTCCAGCTTTCACCCTGCTTTTTCAGCCAAAAATCCACTGTTTGTATATCATTTACACCATCAGCATCAAAAACTTTGGTATCTGTAAGACGTACCCCACCTGCAATCGCTTCTGTATTAAATTGAAATGCTTGTGGTATGTGGTTGCTTCTGACTCTCAAA